>JBGAJT010000125.1:0-9452 GCA_044224785.1 Candidatus Nanopelagicales bacterium
GAAGAAGGCCGCGGCACCCGTCGCCTGGTACGGCACGCTCTGGAGGTCGGTGCAGGCGACCGACGGCGCTGCCGGCGACGACGGCACGACCGTGATCCCCGTGCGCCCCAACGCCCCCCGCTGATCCGGACCGACGTGACCGAGACCTCCGACCTCGACGCCGTGCACCGGCAGCTCGGCCGCGAGCCCCGCGGCGTGCGTGCCGTCGCGCACCGGTGCTCGTGCGGCGACCCCGATGTCGTGGAGACCGAGCCCCGGCTGCCCGACGGCACCCCGTTCCCGACGCTCTTCTACCTGACCTGCCCGCGCGCCGCGGGGCTGATCGGCACGCTCGAGGCCGACGGCGTCATGCGCGCGATGCAGGAGCGGCTCGCGACCGACCCCGGGCTCGCCGCCGCCTACCAGCGTGCGCACGAGGACTACCTCGCCCGTCGCGAGGCGATCGGGCACGTCGAGGAGATCGACGGCATCACCGCGGGCGGCATGCCGACCCGGGTGAAGTGCCTCCACGTCCTCGTCGGTCACGCGCTCGCGGCAGGGCCGGGCGTGAACCCGTTCGGCGACGAGGCGCTCGCGATGCTGCCGGACTGGGGCGCCGCGGGCCCGTGCACGCGGGACGAGGCGTGACCCGTCGCGTCGCCGCTGTCGACTGCGGCACCAACTCGATCCGCCTGCTCGTCGCCGACCGCCTGCCGAACGGCCGGCTCGTCGATATCGTCCGCCGGATGGACATCGTCCGGCTCGGTCACGGGGTGGACAAGACCGGCCGGATCGACCCGGCCGCGATGGAGCGCACCCTGACGAAGTGCCGGGAGTATGCCGGCCAGTGCACTGAGCTCGGCGCCGAGGCGGTCCGTTTCGTCGCGACCTCGGCGTCCCGTGACGCGAGCAATGCCGCGGACTTCGTTGCCGGCGTCCTCGAGCGCATCGGGGTGGAGCCCGAGGTGATCTCGGGCGACGAGGAGGCGGCGCTGTCCTTCGCCGGCGCGACCCGCGGCCTCGTCGGCGGCGAGCCGCCCTACCTCGTCGTCGACATCGGCGGCGGCTCCACGGAGTTCGTCCTCGGTACGTCGGAGCCGGTCGCGGCGCGCAGCGTCGACGTCGGCTGCGTGCGGATGACCGAGCGCCACGTGCGCCACGACCCGCCGTCGCGCGAGGAGGTCGACGCGATCGTCGCCGACGTCGACGCCGCGATCTCCCGTGCGGCAGAAGCGGTTCCGCTCGCCAAAGCGCGCACGCTCGTCGGCCTCGCCGGGTCGGTGACCACTGCTGCCGCCCTCGCGCTCGCGCTCCCGGAGTACGACTCGGCCGTCATCCACGGCTCGCGCATCCCGGCGTCGGAGATCGCGCGCGTGTCCGACGAGCTGCTCGGGCTCGACCACGACGCCCGCGCCGCCCTCGGCCCGATGCACCCCGGCCGCGTCGACGTCATCAACGCCGGTGTCCTGGTGCTCCGCCGCATCCTCGACCGCACCGGGCTCCCCGACGTGCTCGTCAGCGAGCACGACATCCTCGACGGCATCGCCTGGGCGCTGGCCGAAGGCTGAGGGCCCGGACCTGACCGGGCCGAGTCCGGCTTGCGCGCGGTCCCGCGCGTGCGAGGGTGGGGGCATGACGGACCTCCGACCGCTGCCGCTGACCCTCCTCGACGGATCGACCACGACGTTCGGCGACGTCGCCGACGGGCATCCCGTGCTCGTCGTCAACGTCGCGAGCAAGTGCGGTCTGACGCCGCAGTACGAGGGGCTCGAGAAGCTCGCCGAGGACTACGCCGGCCGCCTCACCGTCCTCGGTGCGCCGTGCAACCAGTTCGCGGGCCAGGAGCCGGGCAGCAACGAGGAGATCGCCGCCTTCTGCTCCATGACCTACGGCGTCACCTTCCCGATGACCGACAAGCTCGAGGTGAACGGCGAGGGCCGGCACCCGCTCTTCGACGTGCTCACCGGGACGGCCGACCCCGAGGGGCACAGCGGCGACGTCCGCTGGAACTTCGAGAAGTGGCTCGTCGACGCCGACGGTGGCGTCGTCGCGCGCTTCGCACCGACCACGGAGCCGCTCGACGCGTCGGTGCTGTCGGCGATCGACGCCGCGGTCGCCTGACGCAGCGCCGCCTCGACGGCGCCATCGCCGGCTGGCACAGTCCCTCCATGGCGAGCTGGCGCATCGAGGGGCGTGATCCTGCCGATCCGTCCGCAGTCGCGGCTGTCGCCGCCTATGCGGCCGAGCTGGCAGCTCTTCTCGGCCCAGCGACGCCCACCATCTCCGACCCCGACCTCGACGAGTACCGGCCGCCGTCGGGCGCGTTCCTGGTGGTGAGCGACGACGGCGAGGTGCTCGGCTGCGCCGGTCTCCGCACCCTCGAGACGACGGCGTACGGCACGGTGGCCGAGGTGAAGCGCATGTGGGTATCGCCGACTTTGCGCGGGCAGGGAGCCGGACGCGCCCTGCTCGAGCGGCTCCACGAGGAGGCGCGCGCCCGCGGCCTGAACCAGGTGGTTCTCGACAGCAAGCGCGACCTCGAGGACGCGCGGCGCCTGTATCTGGCGGCCGGCTACACCGACGTGGGCAGGTACAACGACAACCCCGACGCGACCGCCTGGATGCATCGACGCCTGGGCTGACGGGCGCCGCGTCGGCCGTTCGCCTCTCGCTGTCGCGCGAGCCGATCGGCACCTAGGTTGGAGCCATGACCCCGCGCATCCTCGTGGTCGGCGGCGGCTACGTCGGGCTCTACACGGCGCTGCGCCTCGGCCGGAAGCTCCGCGACGGCGAGGCGACGGTGACCGTCGTCGACCCGCGCTCGTACATGACCTACCAGCCGTTCCTGCCCGAGGCGGGTGCCGGATCGATCCAGCCACGGCACACCGTCGTGCCGCTGCGGCAGACACTGCGGCGCACCGACGTCGTCACGGGATGGGTCGACCGCATCGACCACGCGCGCAAGGTCGCGTACGTCCGCCCGCTCGCGGGCGAGGAGTACGAGATCCCGTACGACGTGCTGGTGATGGCGGTCGGGTCGGTGGCGCGCACCCTCCCGATCGCCGGGCTCGCGGAGTGGGCGAGCGGCTTCAAGAACGTCGAGGAGGCCATCCGGCTGCGCAACAAGGGGCTCGAGGCGCTCGACATCGCCGAGGGTGCGACCGATCCCGAGGTGCGCGAGCGCGCGCTCACGTTCGTCTTCGTCGGCGGCGGGTTCGCCGGGGTGGAGGCGATGGCCGAGCTCGAGGACCTGCTGCGCTACGCCACGCGCTACCTGCACCGCGTGCGGCCGAGCGACCTGCGGTTCGTCCTGGTCGAGGCGAGCGACCGGATCCTCCCCGAGGTGGGCGAGGAGATGGGCCGCTGGACGGTGGAGGCGCTGCGCGAGCGCGGCATCGACGTCCGCCTCAGCACCCGCCTCGAGTCGACGGTCGGCGGGGTGGTCGAGCTGTCCGACGGGACGACGATGCTGTCCGACACCGTCGTGTGGACGGCCGGCGTGAAGGCGCACCCGATGCTGGCGGCGACCGACCTGCCGCTCGACGACCGTGGCCGGCTGGTCTGCCGCGCGGACCTGTCGGTGGCCGACACCCCCGACGCGTGGGGAGCGGGCGACTGCGCCGCCATCCCCGACCTCACCCGCCCGGGCGAGACCTGCCCGCCGTCGGCGCAGCACGCGGTGCGCCAGGCGAAGGTCGTGGCCGACAACGTCCTCGCCTCGCTGCGCGGCGAGCCGACCGACGACTACGTGCACGCGAACAACGGCTCGGTCGCGTCGCTCGGCCTCTACAAGGGTGTCGCACAGGTGAAGGGCGTGCGGCTCAAGGGTTTCCCGGCCTGGTTCCTGCACCGGACCTACCACATGAGCAAGGTGCCGACGACGCGCCGCAAGGTCTCCGTCGTGACCGACTGGACCATCGCGTTCTTCTTCAAGCGCGACGTCACCAGCCTCTGGCCCACCCACGAGCCCCTGCACGACTTCTCAGCCGTCGCCCGAGGCAGGCTCCCGTCCGACCCGCAGTGAGGCTCATCCCCGCGCTGCTGACCATCGTCGAGGCGAAGGGGAGGGAACCGTGCCGTTCACGAAGCGGAACCTGGACGACCTGCTGGCCGTGACGGCGGCCGACGACGTCACCGGCCCGGAGCTCCTCGTGCCGATGCTCGAGGCGCTGGCCCGCACCGTCGACGCCGTGTTCACCGCCGCCTTCGAGACGCAGCACTCCTCGCGGCGGTTGGTGGGGTACGGCCAGGTCGCGTTCGAGTCGACCGGGGACGAACCGGAGGAGGCCGAGGCGCTGTTCTGGGACGCCTGGGCAGAATCGCCGGTGTCGTGGACCGAGCCGGGAACCGCGTTCTTCGGGCGCTACCCGGCAACGCATCCCCTGGACCCCGACCGGCTGTTCGCGAGCCGGCGCGAGGCCGCCGACTCGAAGATGCGGCGCACCTTCGGCCGCGCGATCGGGCTCGGGCACCACGTCCTCGTCCCGCTGGACTCGCCGCCAGGGTCGAGCCGGCGGATCTGCGTGGAGCGGCCGCTCAGCGACCGCCCCTTCGACGACGCCGCCCTCACCTCGCTGCGGCTCGTCCAGCCGCATCTCGACGCCGGGCTGAAGCGAGCGCTCAACGGCTCGCCGGCACGCGCCCTGCTCAGCCCCCGCGAGCTGGAGATCCTCGCGTACGTGCGCGGCGGAACCTCGACCAAGGACATCGCAGCGGCCCTCTGGGTGTCTCCCAGCACCGTGCGCAAGCACCTCGAGAACGTCTACACCAAGCTCGACGTGCACGGCCGCACCGAGGCCGTGGCCAAGGTCTACGCCCACCCCGGTGCCGCGAGCCCTCCGAACTGACCGCCGCAGGGAGCCGACCACGTACGCTCGGTCATCAGCGCCCCCGTAGCCCAACTGGCAGAGGCACGCTGCTTAAACCAGCGTCAGTGCAGGTTCGACCCCTGCCGGGGGCACAGCCGATGAAGCCGAGAGGAACGGGAGCTCGCTCACGTTCCCGAGGCGGTCGAGGCTGCCCGATGAGAGGGCAGCCGCACCCACCTGGTCAGCGGCTGTGCTGCCCTCTCAGGATCACTGGCCTCGACGCCTCAGGCACGCGTCGCTGCGGCCTCCGTGGGACGTCCCGCCTCCGCCTCGGCCGTCGCGCCGGATCCGAGGGCGCGTGGCTGCGTCGGCGTACGCCGTCCGCGCCGCCAGGTCCGCAGCGACGACCAGCCGGCGCGCACCTTCTCCTGCAGCCGCTCGCGCAGGCGGGCGGCCGCGTCGAACTCGGAGCCGAGCACCACCAGGCCCAGGAAGATCGCCGCCCACCCGGGCCCGGGCAGCACGAGCATCGCGGCGCCGGCCACGACGAGCCCGAGGCCCGCGAGCGCCACCGCCGTCTTGAGGGCGAGGTGGGTGCTGCGCCGGCGTCGGGCCCAGTCGCGCCAGGCCAGTGCGTCAGGCCTGCGCACGGCTGCTCCGGCGAGCGCGCCGCCTGGGCGGAGCGACGTCGCCGACGGCGACGATGCGGCACTCCCAGGTGCCGGTCGGGCCGGTGACGGGGACGACGTCGCCGGCGGTCGTGCCGAGGACCGCCTGCGAGACGGGCGACGCGGTCGACACGCGCTCGTCGTCGAGGAAGGCCTCGGCCGGGTGCACGGGACGGATCCAGACCTGCTCGCCGTCCGGGAGCTCGATGAGCAGGCGGGTGCCGGTGCGCACGGTGCCGTCGTCCTCCTCGGGCAGCGTGATCGACTCGGCGAGCAGCGCCTCGAGGCGGCCCTGCTCCTCGACGAGCCGCTCGAACTCGGCCACGTCGCGCTCGTCGCGGTCGTGCACGGCGAGCAGCGGGCGGAGCGTCGGCAGCGAGACGTCGCGGATCGCCGCGACGCGCTCCTCGAGCATGCGGCGTCCCTCGGCGGTGAGGGCGACGGCGGTGCGGTCGCTGACGCGGTCGGCGACGGCCTTGCGGGTGCGGCTGGTGGTCATCGCTGTGCTCCTGTCGTGGTGGTGGTGCTGGGGTCGGTGGGGGAGTGCGTCCCGGCGTCTTCGGTCGGGGCTCCGTCGGAGGGCGGGCTCCCGGGGGCGCCGCGGACGTCGGCGTCGGCGTCGGCGTCGGTGTCGGCAGGGAGCTGGTCGGGCGGCCCGGTGGCCGGCGTACGCGTGGCCCGCAGGCTCGCGACGACGGCGACGGCGAGGATCGTGATGACGACGCCGAGGGACACGAGCGTCGGGACGTGGACCACCTCGAGCAGCAGCATCTTCACGCCGACCCAGATGAGGACGAACGCGAGGCCGAGCTTGAGGTAGACGAAGCGGTCCATCAGGTCGGCGAGCAGGAAGTACATGGCGCGCAGGCCGAGGATCGCGAACGCGTTCGAGGTGAAGACCAGGAACGGCTCCTGCGTCACCGCGAAGATCGCGGGGATCGAGTCGATCGCGAACACGATGTCGGTGACCTCGACGACGACGAGCACGAGCAGCAGCGGCGTCGCGAGCAGCTTCCCTGCGCGGCGGACGACGAACTTCTGGCCGTCGAGCTCGTCGGTCATCGGGACCAGGCGCTTGAACAGCCGGACGGTGCGGTTGGTCTCGAGGTCGATGTGGCTGTCGCGCGTGCGCGCCATGCGCCAGCCCGTGTACACGAGCAGCGCGCCGAACAGGTAGAGGATCCACGCGAAGCTCGCGATGAGCACCGACCCCGCGGCGATGAAGATCGCGCGGAACACGAGCGCACCGAGGACGCCGAAGAACAGCACCCGGTGCTGGTACTCGCGGGGGACCGCGAACCAGCTGAAGATGATCGCGAAGACGAAGACGTTGTCGACGGCGAGCGACTTCTCGATGACGTAGCCGGCGAAGTACTGCGCACCGGCCTCGCTGCCGTAGACGGTCCACACCAGCGCGCCGAAGGCCACACCGAGGGCGACCCAGACCGCGGTCCAGACCGCGGCCTCGCGGACCGACACGACGTGGGCGTTGCGGTGGGCCACCAGGTCGATCGCGAGCATCACGAGGATGACGCCGACGACGGCGAACCAGGCCCAGAGGGGGACGGACATGCACGACCTCCGACTCGCGGGCGCTGAACCAGCCGCCCGACGTTCGTCGCAGGTCTCCCACCACCGCCTCGAGAGGCGATCGGATGCGCCGGGTCCGGATGGCCGGACCGTGATGACGACGCACCCGCGAGGGGGTACTCCCCGTGCGATTGCTGAACTGATCTTCCGGTATCCCCGCGCCGACTGTCAACCGGAGCGCGGGTGGAGCGCGGGACGCCGACCTGCTCGGGAGGCGTTACCGTGGACGGACAGACCCGGCGCGGTGCCGGGCCACCCCGCTCCGGAGCACCCCCGCCGGAGCACGCCAGGAGGACATGCCATGGAGTCCCGCAACCCCGTGCTGCGGCGGTTCACCGAGCAGGAGGAGTCCGGTCAGGCCGGCTTCGCCTACGACGAGGGCCGCAGCGCCTACGCCGCTGCAGCCGCCGGCGAGGCCGCGACCGCTCCCACCGCCGAGCAGCTGCAGGGCATCTACGACACGCCCGGTCCCGGCACCGGCCGGCTCACGCTCGACGACGTCATCGTCAAGACCGGCATCTGCTTCGTGATCCTCGTGATCGGTGCGGTCGCCGGCTGGAACCTCATGGACCGCATGCCCCTGATCGTCTGGGGCGCAGCGCTCGTCGGGTTCGTGCTGGCGATGGTCAACGTCTTCAAGAAGCAGGTCTCGCCGCCGCTGATCCTGCTCTACGCCCTCGTCGAGGGTGTGTTCCTGGGCGGCATCTCGAACTGGTACAACGACCTCGCCGTCTCCAACAACTACCCGGGCATCGTCCAGCAGGCCGTGATCGGCACGCTCGTCGCCTTCGGCGTCATGCTCGCCCTCTACAAGACCCGCATCATCAAGGTGAACGGCACCTTCCAGAAGATGATGATGGTCGCGATGGTGAGCTACCTCGTCATCGGCCTCGCCAGCCTCGTCGCCGCGCTGTTCGGCGTCGGCCAGGGCTGGGGCTTCTACGGCGTCGGCACGATCGGCATCGTGCTCTGCGTCTTCGGCGTCGGCCTCGCTGCCTTCAGCCTCGCGCTGGACTTCGAGTCGATCACCCAGGCGATCAACCACGGCGCCCCCGAGCGCGAGTCGTGGCGCCTGGCGTTCGGCCTGCTCGTCACCCTGATCTGGCTCTACCTCGAGATCCTGCGGCTGCTCGCGATCCTGTCCAACAACCGCTGACGACCTGGTCCCGCTCCGGGACGACCGAGGCCCCCCCCCCCACCCGGGCGGGGGCCGACCGCGGTTAGGGGGGGGTCACCCCAGCTATCGGTGCGCGCGGGCGAGGTCCGCCTCGTGCACGACCGCGGTGGCGAACCCGTGGGAGAGGCCGTGCTCGTCGCGCAGCCAGTTGACCTTCTCGTCGAACCGGGAGAACGCCGGCCCGTCCTCGAGCGCGCGCATCCAGTCCTTGAGGTCGCGGCCGGTGGCCGCAGGGAGACGCTCCACGAGCTGCTGGTGCGTCTCCTCGGAGTGGTGGATCATCGCGAGCTCCTCAGGGGGTCGAGTCTCCGGTGCGGGCACCACCGTAGCCCGGGCCGGGGGGCGATGGGCAGGCCATCCCAGGGATTGGACCTAGGCTCGCGTGCCGTGAGCGGAGCGAGCCCGGAGCGGGCGCGGTACGAGGCGGACCTGCGTCGCACGGTCGACCGCGTGGGCACCCTCGGGCTGCCCCGGCTGGCCGCCTCGTTCGAGCCCGAGCCGACCCGCGCCGACGCCGTCCGTGCCCTCGTGCAGCACCTCGCCGACGTCGCCGCCGACCTCGCCGGCGAGCCCCGGCGGACCGTGCCGCGCCTGGCCGACCAGGCGGTCGGCGACCAGCTCGCGGTGTGCGGCCACGACCTGCTCGCGGCGGCGACGGCGTACGACGGACCCGCAGCTCCCACCGCCGACCAGGCGCTCGCCGATGTCGCGGTGCGCCATCTCGCGCCCCTGGTAGCGGGCCACCAGCTGCACCTTGTGTCCCTCGAGCAGGAAGCGGCGCGCCTGCTGCACGCGGATGCCCACATCGTGCGGATCGATCTTCATCGAGCGCCCCAGGCGCACTTCCTTCAGTTCGCTGGCCTTGCTCTTGCCGGCCTTCTGCCGCTTGCTCTCTTCGTACTTGAACTTGCCGTAGTCCATGATCTTGCAGACGGGCGGGCGCGCGTCGGGCGCCACCTCTACCAGGTCCAAGTCGGCTTCGTAAGCCAGGCGAAGCGCATCTTCAACACGCACGATGCCCACCTGCTCACCACCGGGTCCGACAAGTCGAACCTCGGGGACGCGGATGCGCTCGTTGATGCGGGTCTCAGTGCTGATGTGGCCTCCCTGGCTCGGTCTGTCTGTGTCGGACCGGGCCGGGGCCGGAAGCCAGTGGGATCGCTCCACCGGCAATGCTGTTCGGATGAACAGAAAAGCCCTGCCGAAGCAGGGCCCAATGCCGACCAGTCG
>JBGAJT010000126.1:0-9418 GCA_044224785.1 Candidatus Nanopelagicales bacterium
CGGCGTCCCGGCGGACGCAGGACCGAGCGGCAGCGCCCTCACCGTCGGTGCGCGGCTGTCGTGCATCACCCCGGAGGCGACGACGGCGGCGCTCGCGTCCAGCGCCGACGACTACGCCCTCGTGGTGCGGCGCGCGTCGCCCGAGGGCGAGATCCGCGACTACCGCGTCCCCCTGCTGGGTTCCCTCACCCTCGTCGGGCTGGTGCACCGCGCGTGCCTGCAGATCGCGCTCGACCGCGACCTGGTGGTGAGCAGCGTGACCGCCGCGCCGTACCCCGGCGTGGTCGCGCTCGCGCTCGACGTCGACCTGTCGAACGCGTCGCCGCGCGTGTGGACCGGCCTGCACGTCGCGGCGGCGGCGCAGCCGGTCGTGCTCAACGACGGCCCGCAGGTGCAGCTCGAGCCGGGCACGTCCGGCCACCTGCGCGCGCAGTTCTGGCCCGAGGACTGCGCCGACCCCGTCGGCGCGCTCCGTGACGGCGTCGCGGTCGAGGCCGACCTCGGACCCACCGGACGCGACCCCTCGCAGGGCCCGACCTCGACCAGCGCGCTGCTGCGGCTGCCCGGGCAGATGCTCGACGACGTCGAGAAGCTCGCCGCGGCCCGGTGCGGCACCACACCACCGCGCGGCTCGGTCTCCTGGGCGCGCCTGCGCGAGGGCGGCGGCAACGGCTCCGGCGGCGTCATCGACCTCGGGTTCACCCTGACCACGCCGAACGCGGGCATCGTCGAGGTCGACCACCTCGGCGACGGCAGCGCGTCGGTCGGCGAGCTGTTCGCCTACGACTCGCCGCTCCACTCCGTCGACGGCGTCGCCAGCATCAAGGCGCAGTGGCGGCTGCCCAGCTGCCAGGCGATCCTGCGCGACGGCCTGCCGCGGCTGCACGTCGTCCTCGCGGGCGACGTACGACGGCCCTACCTCGTCACGCTCACCGGGGAGCCGCTGCGACCGGTCCTGTTCCGCCTCTGCGGCCAGGAGGTCGCCGACCTCCTCGGCTGAGCCGGACCGGATGCCGGAACGGTGGAGCGGGGCTACCGTCGGCGGATGGACGACGACCGGCTCGAGCTCGACGACGACGGCCACGTCGTCGGCTCGACGCACGTCGTCGACCTCATGGACCCGACGGCCACCGACGCGCTGCACGCCAGCCGCGCCGACGCCCTCGTCGACCGCCACCTCACCCCGTGGCTGGAGCGTCACCGCCGGCCCGTGATCGCGGCCGTCGTCGCGTCGCTCGTCGCGGGTCTCGGCGTCACCTGGTGGGCCAGCCGACCGCCCTACGTCGAGCCCCCCGTGCCGGTCGCGATCGAGAACGCCGTGCTCGACGGCCGCGACCTCGGCGGCCCGCGGATCCGCGACGACGGCCTCCTGCTCGTCGCGTTCGCGGTGCGCACGACCGACGACGCGACGAGGTTCGACGTCCTCGACCTCGTCGGGCCCGGCCTCGCGACGACGGGGGTGCAGGTCGACGGTGTCGCGACCGCCGACCACGCCGCGCGCGTGCAGGCGCGTGCGGTCGTGCAGTGCTCGACCCCCGGCCTCGTCGGCGCGACGCCCGACGACTACGCGCTGCGGATGCGGCGCACCGACGCGAACGGGAGCTCGGAGATCACGGTCCCGCTCGGCAGCGACGTCACCCCGCTCGATGTCGCGCTGCGCGAGCACTGCGTGCAGTCCTACGCCGCACCCGCGCTGTCGGTCGTCGACGCGCGGCTGGTCGGGCAGGCCGGGTCGTCGATCGCGTCGCTCGCGCTCGTCGTCCGCAACGTGTCGAACCTGCCCGTCGAGGTCGCGACGGAGCGACGCAGCACGGGCGGCGTCGACGTCGACCTCTCCACCGACGTCACCATCGCGCCGGCCCGCTCGGCGATCGTGTCCTCACGCCTGCAGGTGCAGGACTGCACGCCCACGCGCACGGAGCTCACCGAGCCGCTCACGACGCTGCCCAACCCGATGATCGGCTCCGGGTACGCCGATCCCGCGAGCGCCTCGGGCATCACGATGCGCGTCGGTCTCGGCACGAGCAGCACCCTCGCGTCGTACGGGCTCGGGCCCTCGCTCGACCTGCTCGCTGCACGGCTGCGCACGCTCGCGTGCGGCGACGCACCCACCGTCACCGCGCAGGTCGCCTCGGCGAGCGGTCGCCGCTCCGGTGACGGGAGCTGGTCGGTCACCGCCCGGATCGCTCTGCGCACCACGGGGATCGGCGTGACGGTCGGACGCGAGCGGTTCAGCGGACCGCCCTGGGGAGCCGGCTCGCAGCTGGTCACCGACGGGCCTGTCGGCCGCGGCTGGGAGGCGCAGCCCGCGCAGCTCGACGGCGGCGCCGGGTCCGCCGTCGTCACCCTCGTGGGCACCTCGTGCGACGAGGCGGGGGCACCCCCGTCGAGCCTGCCGCTGCGCGTCGTCACCGCCGACCGCATCGTGCACCCGTTCGTCGCTCCGATCGGCCCGACCCTGCTGCGCCAGGCGTTCGCGCAGGCGTGCCCGTCTCGCTGAGCCGCGACGTACCCTGACCCGGTGGGGGACTTCCCGTCGGGACCTGAGGCGGTCGGTGCATGAGCACCGACGGCCGGCTCGACCTCGACGACCTCGGCGAGGTCATCGAGCACGCGTCCTCGCTCGACGAGGTGCGCAGCGGCACCGACGACGAACGGCCCACGCTCGGCGAGCGCGTCGCGGCCACCGGCGTCCCTGCCTGGCTGCACCGCCATCGGGTGCCGATCGCGGCGGTGACCGCGGCCGTCGTGGTCGTGGGCGGCTTCTTCTGGATCCGTCGAGACACACGACCGCCGGACGACGGCCTGCTGCACGTCGCCGTCCTCGACGCGCTGAGCCAGTCGGGCATGGAGAACCCCGCCCCCGGCATGGTCTCGGCCATCTACACCTTCGTGACCCAGCGCGGCGGGGACCGGATCGAGGTGCTGGGGATCGAGGGACCGGGCATCCGCGCCTCCGGCGTCGGGGCGGCGGTGGACGACGCGCACGATGCGGCCCGCAGCTCCGTCCCCGTCCTCGCCACCCTGGGCTGCCGCGACCCGCGCGCCCTGTCGGCGATCGAGGACCAGTACCACTTCGTCGTACGCCGCACCGACCTCTACGGCAGGACCGTGCAGGCCGACGTCCCCATGCCGATCGGCTCGCAGAACCACTGGGCGCTGACCGTCGGCAGCACCTGCCTGCAGCAGCTCGCGACGACGAGCCTCACCGTCGAGTCGATCCGCGCGATCCCCCGCCAGCAGCCGTCGTCCGTCCGGCTCGAGCTCGGCGTGCGCAGCACGCTCGACCGCGACGTCGCCCTCGACGTCCTCGGCTACTCCGGCGGGCTGTCGGTGCGGCCGGCGTCGACGAGCGTCGTGGTGCCGGCCGGAGGCAGCGCGGTCCTCGAGGTCGACGAGCTCGTCAAGGACTGCACGGCACCCGCCCTCGACGGCGTCGTGCTCTCGTCCGACGGCCAGACCGGGTACGGCGTCACGAACCGGACGCTCGACGTCTACGCGCGCATCGTGACCGACTCGCCCGACACCTCGTCGGCGAGCATCAGCCTGCCGTGGTCGGCCGACGAAGGACGGAAGCTGACGCGGGCGTTCGCGCAGGCGTGCGCCGGCCTCCCTGCGCACACCGCGCAGATCGTGTCGGCGGTGCCCGCGCCGAAGGCAGCGCAGGACGCGCTGCTGCTGTCGGCGGGCGATCCGGCGGCGCGCCTGGTCCGCGTCTCGTTCGACGTGAGCGCACCGGTGTCGGCCGTGACCGTCGCCGACCTGATCGACCCGGCCGACCTCGGCGGCTCGCGCCCGTCCATCGTCACGATCGACGTCGCGACCGGACGACCTCTCGGCTCCGCAGCTGTGCCCGCCACCATCCGCGCCGTCGACGGCAGAGCGCGCGCGACCGTCGACTGGATGGTCAGCTGCACCGGCGCCTACTCGCCCGCGACCGCTGCGCTCCAGCTGGTCCGCGACGGACGGCAGTGGCCGGTCTACCTCTCGTTCGACGACGCGGTGACCGCCGCCGGGGTGCTCCGCGTCTGCCCGGAGGTCACCCGCCAGCAGCTGTTCGAGACCGGCTGGGCGAGCCTGCGCCCGACCAACGGCTGACGTCCGACTCCGATCACCCTCACGGTCCAGATCCCATGCGCGGCACGCCGAAACGGGCGATGTCAAGTCTTCCCTCGACGGGCCGACCGGAGTAGACAGGACCTGTCAGCACTCGTCGCACGACGGGAGGTCCGACCACGAAGTGACCGCGCAGAGAGAGTGACCGCACCTCCACGCGAGGACGGTCCACGAAGTCAGAGCACGGCACCGGCCCCGGGTACCCACGCGGCGTTCTGCCCTCGTAACGGGCGTCGTTGAGCCGGGAGCGCCTCGTGCACCCGACCAGACGGATCTCGCCAGCGCACTGATCGCCCGAGCCGCCGTGCCAGCGACGACGCCCCGCCCGCGGGGCGTCGTTCGCTGTTATGACCCAGGTGCCCGACGACCTCGAGCGGTCAGAGGTCGGCGAGAATGCGGCGCGACTCGGCGGCGCCGACGCGCACGGTGTCGGCGTGCAGGACCAGCCACTGCGCCACCCCGTCGGGGGTCCCCTGCGCATAGGCGCGCAGCGCGGCGGCGTACGCCGGACGGCCCGCCACCCACAGCCCGGCCTCCGGCACGGTGAGCCCGTCGGGGTCCACGCCGCGCGACGCGAGGACGAGCCGGGTCATCGCCCGGGCGACGAGGCCCGACCCCCACGCGAACGGCCGCACCACCGCGACCTCTGCGTGCGCGACCGCAGCGACCACCAGCGCCGGCGCGCTCGTCGGGGTCGTGAGCAGACGGGCGAGAGCGCTCATGCGGCGAGCGGCCTCGTCGGCCGTCGGCAGGCCCGGGAGGCGCAGCGGGTCGTCGGCGTCCTCGTCGCGCCGGACCCGGCCGCGGTGGTCGTCGTCGACGAACCCGGCAGCCACCACGCTGTGCAGACGGGACAGCACCTGCAGCGGAGCCGTGTCGACGAGGGCGGTCTGGCGCGGGATCTCCGTCTGCAGCGCGAGCGACGCGGCGACGACCCGGCCCATCGGCGAGCCGTCGAGCGCGTCGCCGGACACCAGGGCGTCCGGGCGCACCTCCGCGCCGTCGATCGCCGCCGACGCCCAGGCGCCGCGCAGCCGCGAGCCGCTCACGACCTCGGCCGCGTGCGACCGCACCTCGCGGTCCCACAGCAGCGCGTCCACCTCCGCACGTGCGGCGTCGACCGCGTCGGCGACGCCGAGGAACGCGGCCAGCGGGGCGAGCAGGTCGGAGGGCACGGCGTCACGCTACGGGGTGCCACCGGCGCCGCTGCGGCCCTCCCCGCCGGCATGCAACTCCCCTGCAACCCCCGTCTGCGGTAGAAACGGGCACCTAGCCCGAGAGAACCCAGCCGCTCGACCCGGAGGACATCCGTGAGCCACGACGCCATCGAGAACCTGTCGCACGAGGACCGCTCCTTCGCGCCGTCGGCGGAGTTCGCCGCACAGGCCAACGCGACGGCGGCGCTCTACGACGAGGCGGCGGCCGACCGGCTCGCGTTCTGGGAGCGCCAGGCCGGCGAGCTCGAGTGGGAGACGCCGTGGACCACGGTGCTCGACTGGTCGAACGCGCCGTTCGCGCGCTGGTTCGACGGCGGGAAGGTCAACGTCGCCGTGAACTGCCTCGACCGGCACGTCGCTGCCGGCCACGGCGACCAGGTGGCGTACCACTTCGAGGGCGAGCCGGGCGACACCCGCACCCTCACCTACGCCGACATGCTGCGCGAGGTCTCGCAGGCGGCGAACGCGCTCGAGTCGCTCGGCGTCCAGTCCGGCGACCGCGTCGCCATCTACCTCCCGATGATCCCCGAGGCGGCGATCGCGATGCTGGCGTGCGCGCGCATCGGCGCCGTGCACTCCGTCGTCTTCGGCGGCTTCTCCGCCGAGGCGCTGCGCTCGCGCATCGAGGACGCGGAGGCCGTGCTCGTCATCACCAGCGACGGCGGCAACCGCAAGGGCAAGGCCCTCGCGCTCAAGCCCGCGGTCGACGAGGCGGTCGCCGAGACGCCGACCGTGCGCAACGTCCTCGTCGTGAAGCGCACCGGGCAGGACGTCGAGTGGACCGACAAGGACGTGTGGTGGCACGAGCTGGTCGGCTCGCAGCCCGAGACGCACCAGGCGAAGGCCTTCGACGCCGAGCACCCGCTGTTCATCCTGTACACGTCCGGCACCACGGGTAGGCCGAAGGGCATCCTGCACACGACCGGCGGCTACCTCACGCAGGTGGCGTACACGCACAAGAACGTCTTCGACCTCAAGCCCGACACCGACGTCTACTGGTGCACCGCCGACGTCGGCTGGGTCACCGGCCACTCCTACGTCGTCTACGGCCCGCTGGCGAATCGCGCGACCTCGCTCATGTACGAGGGCACGCCGGACGCGCCGCACCCGGGCCGTTGGTGGGAGCTCGTCGAGAAGTACCGCGTCACGATCCTCTACACCGCGCCCACCGCGATCCGCGCGTTCATGAAGCTGGGCGAGGAGATCCCGAACGGCTTCGACATGACGTCGCTGCGCGTCCTCGGCTCGGTCGGCGAGCCGATCAACCCCGAGGCGTGGATGTGGTACCGCCGGGTCATCGGCGGCGACCGCTGCCCGATCGTCGACACCTGGTGGCAGACCGAGACCGGCGGCATCATGATCAGCCCGCTCCCCGGCGTCACCGCCACCAAGCCGGGCTCGGCGATGACGGCGCTCCCCGGCATCTCCGCCGAGGTCGTCGACGACGAGGCGCACGCGGTCGGCAACGGCGGTGGCGGCTACCTCGTCCTCACCGAGCCGTGGCCGTCGATGCTGCGCGGCATCTGGGGCGACAACGACCGCTACGTCGACACCTACTGGTCGCGCTGGAAGGGCCTCTACTTCGCCGGCGACGGCGCGAAGCTCGACGACGACGGCGCGATCTGGCTGCTCGGCCGCGTCGACGACGTCATGAACGTGTCGGGCCACCGCATCTCGACGACCGAGGTCGAGTCGGCGCTCGTGTCGCACCCGAAGGTCGCGGAGTCCGCAGTCGTCGGCGCGACCGACGAGACGACCGGCCAGGGCATCGTCGCGTTCGTCATCCTGCGCTCCGGCGTCGAGGGCGGCGACGACGTCGTCACCGAACTGCGCAACCACGTCGCGCACGAGATCGGCCCGATCGCCAAGCCGCGGCAGATCCTCATCGTCCCCGAGCTGCCCAAGACGCGGTCCGGCAAGATCATGCGCCGCCTGCTCCGCGACGTCGCCGAGCACCGCGACGTCGGCGACACCACCACCCTCGCCGACGGCGGCGTCATGGACCTCATCAGCCGTGGCCTCAACACCCCCACCGCCTCCGAAGACTGACCCCACCATCTCGCTGAAGGTGCCCCAGGCCGCCATAGAGGCAGCTCAGGTTCCCCAACGCCAACCCTCGCGTCCGGCCACCGGTTGCGCCTCGCCGACCATGGCGACATTCGGACGCGGTCGGGAGGCCGCGGAGCGCCGCGCGCGATGGATCTGCCCGAGGGTGCGCTCGGGGTCGCGCAGGTCTCGCGGAAGCAGGGGCAGGACCGGGACGCCGGCTTCGGCGTACCGGCGATTGCGCTGCACCGTCATGGCGAAACCGTCCGGCCCCGCGTGGTGCTCGACGCTGTCGACCTCGATCGCGAGGCCGACGTCGTCGAGCCACGCGTCGGGGATGGCCACAAAGGCACCCCGCTCGTCCACCACCGTGACGTTGTAGTGGACGGCTGGGATGCCCGACGGCTCAAGGATGCGCACCAGGTCGACCTCGGGTCCCGACGCCGCTCCGAGATCCACTGGTCCGAGCGCGTCCCGCAGGATGCCGCTACCCCGCTTCTGCCCCTCCTCGAGCTCCACCCGAAGCGCACCCACGTCGGTCAGGCCTCGGTGCACCACCTCGGCTACCAGCGCCGTCACGTCGGCGGGCCTGCGCAGCCGCCGCGCGGCATCGGCCGTCGCCCGGGCCACGGGTGCGAGACGCAGCCCACCGATCGTGACGGCGTCCTCCGGGAAGCGCCTGGTGCGCTCGAGCCGTGCGTAGCCGGTCGAGAGTCGCCGTCGGTCGTGCGGCAGCAGCACATGCACGGGCTCAGGCCGCTCAGCCTCGTCATCGGCGATCTCCTGCAGCCGCACTGCGCGGACGCCGTGGCGACGCAGAGCGGTCGTGCCGGTCAGCATCGACGGTGCCCCGGCGTAGAGCAGAGCAGCGAGCTCGCGCTGGCGACGGACCGGATGGCCGCCGTCGACGAGATGCACGCCGGGGAGGACGCGCGTCCACATGCCACCGGCCGCGCGACGCGACGCGGTGGAGGTGTGGACGCCGATCTCAGCGAGCTGAGCGGAGGTGATGAGGCCGAGCTGGGCGTCGGCTGTCGCACGGACGGCGAGGTCGAGCGATGAACGTCGGGGCATGGGTCGGACCCTGACCGGTGCCGACATCGAGCGCCTGCCCTCGACAGCGCTCCTGTGGATGGATTGGGGAACCTTGGCTGCGTCTAAGGCGGCCTGGGGCACCTTCAGCGAAGAACTTCAGCGGCCGGTGAACCTTGGGGGGCGCTTGGCGAGGAAGGCGGCAGCGGCCTCGGCGGCGTCGTCGGTCGACATCGTCACGACCTGGCGCTCGGTCTCGGCGTCGAGGTACGCCGCGAGCCCGAGGTCCTCGGCGTCGCGCAGGTTGGCGCGCAGCAGCGCGAGGGCCATCGGCGCACGCGCCAGCAGCCCCGACACCACCTCGTTCACACCCTCGCCGAACGCGCGGTCGGCGTGCACCTTCGCGACCAGGCCGAGGCGCAGCGCCTCCTTGGCGTCGAACCGCTCGTTGAGCAGGTAGAGCTCGGCCGCGCGGGAGGCTCCGAGCAGGCGCGTCGCCAGCCACGCACCGCCGAAGTCGCCGGACACGCCGGCCGTGAGGAAGCCCGTCGCGAACGTCGCCTTCGCGTGCGCCACCCGCAGGTCGCACGCCAGCGCGAGCGAGAGACCGGCGCCCGCGCACGCCCCGTTGATCGCAGCGACGGTGACCTGGGGGAGGTTGCGCAGCCGCTGCGTGGCAGCGGTCGACCGGCGCAGCTGCGCGGTCCGCTCGGCCACCGAGCCCTCGCCCAGCATCGTGCCGAGCCCCTCGCGCAGGTCGCCGCCGGCGCAGAACGCCGTACCGGCCCCCGTGAGCACGACGACGCGTACGCCGTCGAGCCCCGCCATCTCGTCGAGAACGGCGAGCAGCGCCTCGAGCAGCGCGGGCGTGAAGGTGTTCAGCCGCTCCGGCCGGTTCAGCACGATCGTCGCCACCGGGCCCTGCACGCTGAGCTGCACGGGGTCGTCGGACATGGGGCCTCCTTCTCGACGGTCGCAGCGACGGTACGCCGCCCTGCCAGCGACCG
>JBGAJT010000127.1:0-9318 GCA_044224785.1 Candidatus Nanopelagicales bacterium
GGCCTCGACGCGCCGACCGCCGTGCGCTTCACCGGCGGTGCGACGGACCCCGTGTTCGTCGCCGAGAAGCGCGGCATCGTCAAGGCCTACGACTCGGTCTCCGACGCGACGCCGACGACGGTCGTCGACCTCAGCGGCGACGAGGCCGTGGTGCTCCGCGTGGGCGCCGGCGACGCGACCCGCTTCGAGTGACGGCCGCCGGCTGAGGCGGAACTCCGGCCGCTCCTGCGTCGTCGCTCCGGTGTGACCGGTTCCGGAGCCGGGCCGGGGGACCGTGCTCCCGTAGCCTGTGGCCATGCCTGAGCCCGCCGACGCCTCCGCGCGCGGGCGGCTGCTGCTCCGCGTCCTCGGATCGATCGGCGGCGGGCTCCTGCTCGTGCTCTCGTTCCCGCCCTACGACGTGGTCTGGCTGGCACCCCCGGCGCTGGCCGTCATGACGCTGTCTTGGCACGGTGTCCGCGCCCGCCGCGGCTTCTGGCTGGGACTGCTGTCGGGTGCCGCGTTCCTCCTCTGGCACCTGCACTGGATGACCGTCATCGGCGACGACGCGTGGCTGCTCCTCGGTCTGGCGTTCTCGCTCTTCTACGGGCTCATCGGGGCCGGCGTCGCGGCGACGTCGAAGCTGCGCGTGTGGCCGCTGGCCGTGCCGCTCATGTGGGTCGCGGTCGAGGCGCTGCGCGGCCGCGTGCCTTTCGGCGGTTTCCCCTGGGGCGACCTCGCCTTCGGCCAGACCTCCACGACCCTGACGCCGTACGCCGCCTGGGGCGGCGCGCCGCTGGTCTCCTTCGCGATCGCCCTCGTCGGTGCGCTGCTCGCCTACGCCTGGACCGTGCGCGACCGTCCGCGCGCAGCGGTGGGCACGCTCGTCGCCGTCGCGGTCGTCAGCACCGCCGGCGGGCTGGTGCCGCTGCCGGTCGAGGGCGAGACCGCGGGCGGACCGGCGTACACGACCGCGGCGGTCGTGCAGGGGAACGTCGCCGGTCCGGGCATGGACGCCTTCGGCGACACGCGCGCCCTCGTGCTCACCAACCACGTGCGCGAGACCGAGCGGCTCGCGGCCGACGTGCGCGCGGGCCGTGCACCGCAGCCCGATCTCGTGATCTGGCCGGAGAACGCCAGCGACCTCGACCCCTACGCCAACCCCGACGCACGCCGATTGATCCAGCAGGCGGTCGACGCCGTCGACGCACCGGTGCTCGTCGGCGCCGTCGTCACCAAACCCGACGACCCGACGCACATCTGGAACGTCGGCATCGTGTGGCAGCCGGCGTCCGGCGGCCAGGGCGGCGGCCCGACGTCGTTCTACGTCAAGCAGCACCCGGTGCCCTTCGGCGAGTGGGTGCCCTTCCGCGACGTCCTGGCGAAGGTGATCACGCGGTTCGACCGCGTGCCGCGCGACTTCGCGCCCGGTGACAGCACCGGCGTGCTGCAGGTCGGCCCTGCGCTCGTCGGCGACCTCATCTGCTTCGAGGTCGCGTACGACGACCTCTCGCGCAACGCGGTCCGCGGCGACGGCGTCACCGGGCCGCTCGCGGGGGAGGGCGCGCGGATCCTCGCCGTCCAGACCAACAACGCGACCTACGGCCTCACCGGTCAGCCCGAGCAGCAGATGGCGATGTCGCGCCTGCGCGCGGTCGAGCACGGCCGCGCCGTGCTCGTCGCGGCGACCTCCGGTATCAGCGCGGTCGTGGCCCCCGACGGCACGATCGAGCAGCAGCTGCCCGAGTTCGTGGCCGGGCACCTCGTGGCCAAGGTGCCGCTGCGCGACACCCTGACCGTGGCCGACCGGCTGGGCGCGCTGCCCGCGCTGGCCGCCGTGGCGGGCGCGCTGGCGCTGCTGGTGGTGGTGCTGGTGCGATCGCGGCGCCGGCGCGACGTAGGCTTCATGGAGAGCAGGCCGAGCGAGGAGTCCCTACCGTGACCGAGGCGTCGTACGCCGACCTGGGACGCATCGTCGTGATCGTCCCGACCTACAACGAGCGGGAGAACCTCGAGCGCATCGTCGCGCGGCTGCGTGCCTCCGTCCCGGAGGCCGACGTCCTCGTCGCCGACGACAACAGCCCCGACGGCACCGGGCAGATCGCCGACGACCTCGCGGCCGCCGACGACCACATCAAGGTCATGCACCGCGAGGGCAAGCAGGGTCTCGGTGCCGCTTACCTGTCCGGCTTCGCGTGGGCGCTCGAGAACGGCTACGGCGTCGTCGTGGAGATGGACGCCGACGGGTCGCACCAGCCCGAGCAGCTGCCCCGCCTGCTCGACGCGCTCCGCGACGCCGACCTCGTGCTCGGCTCGCGCTGGGTGCCCGGCGGCTCGGTGGTCAACTGGCCCAAGTCGCGCGAGGCGCTGTCGCGCGGCGGCAGCCTCTACACCCGCCTCATGCTCGGCGTCCCGATGAAGGACGCCACCGGCGGCTACCGCGCGTTCCGCGCCGACACGCTGCGCACGCTCGACCTCACGGGAATCGAGAGCGCCGGCTACTGCTTCCAGGTCGAGCTCGGCTGGCGCGCGGTGAAGGCCGGCCTGCGCGTGAAGGAGGTCCCGATCGAGTTCGTCGAGCGGGAGCTCGGCGACTCGAAGATGAGCCAGAAGATCGTGGTCGAGGCGCTGTGGCGCGTGACCGCGTGGGGCGTGGAGGACAAGGCGGCCAAGGCGAAGCGGCTGCTGGCCGGGAAGCGCTCCGGCGCGGGCTGGTGATCGCATGAGCCCGTGGTTCCTGCTGCTCGGGGCGCTCTACGTCGTCCTCGAGTGGTTCGTGGCGTCGTGGCTCGCGTCCTACATCGGCTGGCTCGGCGTCGTCGTCGTGGTCCTGCTGCTCGTCATCGTCGGCTCCGCGGTGATGCGCCGCGCGGGCACGGCCGCGTTCCGCTCGCTGCGGCCGGTCGAGGTCGACGGCATGAGCGTCGCCCCGACCATGAACCAGCAGACCGTCGAGCAGGTCGGCCGCGACATGGGCGACGCCGGTGCGCTGTTCGTCGCCGGGCTGCTGATCGCGATCCCCGGCATCGTCACGAGCGTGGTCGGCCTGGTGCTCCTCGTGCCCCCGGTGCGCCGGTGGGCCCGTCGCGTCGTCGCCCGGACCGTGCGCCGTCGGGCCGAGGCCGCGGGTCTCGTCGTCGACGGTCGGACCACCACGGTGCGCACGACGGTGGCCGGCGACGTCGTCCGCGAGGACACGGTGGTGCACGAGGACTTCGGTGCCGACCGCCCGGTGCGCGGCGAGCTGCTCCAGGGCGAGGTCGTCCGCGACGACGAGCCGCCGCGGTAAGGACCCCGGGAAAGCCCCGAGCCCGCCGCCTCGGGGGCGACGGGCTCGGAAGGGGAAGTGCACGCGGTCCGACCGCGGGTCGGACCGGGGAATGCCTCAGGCGGTCTTGCGGGCCGGGGCGTTGCTCTCGCGGAGCAGCTCGAGGCGCTCCTGGAGCAGGACCTCGAGGTCCTCGATCGTGCGGCGCTCGAGGAGCATGTCCCAGTGCGTGCGCACGTGCTTGGTGGGCTTGGGCTCGGGCTTCTCGCCGTCGCGGATGACCGCCTCGGCGCCGCACCGGCACTCCCAGACCGCCGGGACCTCGGCCTCGACGGAGAAGGGCATGGACACGGTGTGGCCGTTCGGGCAGTCGTAGTGGACCGTCTGGCGGGGGGCCAGCTCGACGTGGTCGTCGGTCTCGTAGCTCGTCGCGCCGAGCCGGGTGCCGCGGAGGGCGCCGTCGCTCATGGTGTCGTCCTGCCTGTCGGGGTGGGCCGCCGGAGGGAGCGGCCCGCGTACGGTGCTAACGGTTGAGACGCGCACGGTGTTCCCGCGGTTCGCCGGACGGAAACTCGTCCGATAAACGGTCTGCGGGGCCGTGGCGCAGGCCACACCCGCCACGGTCGGACCATCGGCAGCGGGGGAGCCCCGACCTGACCCCGGTCACCCGTCCGGCGCAGTCGATCGCTGCGGGCGGGGGAGCGGTCCTAGAGGACGGCAGGGACCTCGTTGCCCGCGGCGACGACGCCGGTGCGCATGTCGACGCGGCGCAGCAGGACGATGCCCACGGCGAAGAAGACGACGAGGGCGACGATGGCCCAGCGGTAGGACCCGGTGAGCTGGTGGACCACGCCGAACAGGAGCGTGCCCAGCCACGACGTCCCGCGCTCGCAGGCCTGGTAGAGGCTGAAGTACTCGCCCTCGCGGCCGCGGGGGATCAGCTGGGAGTACATCGAGCGCGACAGCGCCTGGGTGCCCGCGACGACGAGGCCGATGCCGATGGCCAGGAGCAGGAAGAGCGCGACGCTGCCCTTGGGCACGACGAAGCCGACGCCGACGAGCAGGATCCAGATGAACAGCGCGCCCATCACCACGGAGTAGGCGCCACGTCGGCCCGCGATGCGCCCCATCACCAGCGCGCCGACGATGCCGAAGATGTTGACCAGGATGACGGCCAGGAAGATGTAGGTCTGCTTCATGCCCAGCTCGTACTGGCCGTAGACGGCGGCGGCCGCGATGACGGTCTGCACGCCGTCGTTGAAGAACAGGAACGCGAGCAGGAAGCGCAGCGTCTGCGGGTAGTCGCGCGCGTGGTCGATCGTCTCGCGCAGCTGGCGGAAGGAGTTGCCGAGGCTGACGTGCGCGTCGGGCTTGAGCGCCGGGTGGTCCTTGAGACGCAGGTAGGGGATGAACGTGAAGACCGCCCACCACAGGCCGGCCACGAGGAAGAGGATGCGCACGAGCGCGCCGGTCTCCAGGCCGAACGGCTTGATGGTGAGGACGATCAGGCTGATGACGAGCAGCGTGACGCCGCCGACGTAGCCGAACGCCCAGCCCTTCGTCGACACCGAGTCGCGCTCGTCGGGCTCGGCGATGTCGACGAGGATCGCGGAGAAGACCGTGAGGCTGGCGATGAGGCAGACGTTGCCGATGATGACGAGGATCGCGCCGAGGCCCCACGCCGTGCCCTGCACGAAGAACAGGCACGCCGCGGCAGCCGCGCCGACCCACGCGTAGCCGGCGAGCCAGCGCTTCTTCGACGGCGAGCGGTCGGCGAGCGCACCGACGATCGGCATGAGGACGAACGACAGCACCGTCGCGATGGTGATGACGTAGAAGACGGCGGAGCCGGGGGAGACCGGGATCCCGAGCAGGCTGAGGTCGTTGGTGCACGGGGCGTCGTCGGTCGCGTCGGGGCAGCCCGCGGCGTTGTTCGCGATGCTCGTCAGGTAGGGCAGCGCGAGGACGACGGACACGGTCGTGACGAACGCCGACTGCGCCCACTCGTACCAGTACCAGGCCCTCTGCTCGTTGCGACGGACGGGCAGGTCGTCCCAGGTGCGCGGCTCCGCGAGGCTCATGGCGCCGATGATGCCGACTCGCGGCCCGCGGCGGGTGCGACCCGCCCAATCCGGTGCGCCTGTTCCGCGGCCCGGCGGGTGGCGCCCGTGCGGCAGGATGGGGCCATGGACCTGCGCGTGCTGCCCGAGCGGCTGTCTGTGTGCCGGCTCCCCGTCGACGCGCCGTGGCCGGTGCCTGCGCCGGGGACGTCGTTCTTCTCGGTCACGCGCACGTCCGACGAGGTGTCGCTGGTGTGCACCGAGGACCAGGCGCCGTCCGGCGAGCACGTCCGGGTCGAGCCGGACTGGCGTGCCCTCGAGGTCGCCGGTCCGATGGACTTCTCGATGGTCGGCGTCATGGCCGAGCTGACCGCGCCGCTCGCGGACGTCGACGTGAGCGTCTTCGTGCTCTCGACGTACGACACCGACTACGTCCTCGTGCACGCGGCGGCGCTCGAGCGCGCCATCGAGGCGCTGCGCGGCGCCGGGCACGCGGTGCACGCCGGCTGATGCGGCCCGACCTCCACGACGCGCCGCGTCCCATCGACGTCGACCTGCTCACGGCCTACGTCGCCACCGAGGTGCTCGACGACGGCGGCACCGTGTGGTCCGGTCCCGGCGCGGTGCCGGTCGACGGCGAGGTCTGGGTCGTGACCGCCGAGAACCCGTTCAGCGAGCTGCTGGACGTCGCGGTCAACGCCGCGGCGATGGCGGAGCTCGCGGGCGTGATCCGCGCCGCCGGTCACGATCCGGTCGTCATGGTCGGGCGCGCTCCCGACCTGTCGTGGTCGGAGGACTGCTTCGGGGTGCGCGGCGACGTCGGCGACCTCGTCCGCGCGTGGGGCCGCGAGCGCGGCCAGCACGCCGTCTTCCGGCTGACGGCCGGCGCCCACGACGTCGTGTCCTGCTGGAGCGGCGAGGTCCTCGCCACCCGCGCCCGCGTGCTCTGACCCCCGGCACGGGCCGCGGGCGTCGGCGCGAGTCCGCGGCGACGCCGTCGTACCCTGTCGCGGACGACGACGGGGGAGCACGCGTGGGAGAGCACGACGACATACCGCCCGACGACCTGCCGCGGTCGCCGACCGGGCGGGTGCCGCAGTGGGTCGTGGACGAGGCGACGGGTCGGCCGACGCAGCCGTCGGGCTGGCGCAGTGCGGACGACTGGCAGGGGTCGCGCGACGCCTGGTCTCGACCGCGTCGGCGCATCTCGCGCCGGGTCCTCGCGCTGAGCGCCGTCGTCGTCACGGTCATCGGCGTGGCCGTCGCGCTGCAGCTCACCGGGAACGGGCCCGGCGGCTCGTTGGCCCTGACGGAGGGGAAGTCCGCGCTCGGTCCGCCGCCCGGCGTGGGCGAGAGCGCCCGGCGCGGCGCCCGCTCCGGCAGGAGCCTCGACGTACTACACCTACCTCGGGCTGCAGTCCGACGGCCGCACGCCGATCACCTGGTCGCCGTGCCGCCCCGTGCACTACGTCGTGCGGCAGCAGGGCATGCCCGACGGCGCGCTGGCGCTGCTGAAGTCCGCCATGAGCGAGATCACGACTTACAGCGGGCTGCGGTTCGTCTACGACGGGCCAACCACCGAGGGCCCCGTCGAGACGCGCGCGCTCTACCAGCCGGCGATCTACCCCGACGCCTGGGCACCGGTGCTGGTGACGTTCGGGACGCCGTCGACCGACGCCGGGGTGAACGAGCCCGATCTCGCGGGATGGGCCATCCCGCACGACGTCGCCGCACCCGACGGGACGCGTGTGTTCGTGACCGGCGAGATCGACCTCGACGCCGCCTGGGCGCGGGCGACGATGATGTCCGGCGACACTGCAGAGGTGCGCGCGGTCATGCTGCACGAGCTCGGCCACCTCGTGGGTCTGGAGCACACCGCCGACCGTCGGCTGCTCATGAACGCGGAGAACGTCGGGATCACCGACTTCGCGCCGCCCGAGCGCACCGGGCTCGCGTCGCTCGGCGCCGGAGCGTGCCACCCCGAGATCTGAGGCGGATTCAGCCGTCGGCCGGTCGTGACGATGACTGCTGACATGGAGGTCAGCCTGGGGACCGGCCGCGTCGCGGCCGCGCGCGGGTGGGCGCTGGCGCTCGCGCCCCTCGTCGTCGTCGGGCTGCTCTGGTCGACGCGCGCGATGGCGGTGACGCCGCCGCCGGGGCTGGGTGAGGGTCCGCGGGTGGCTGCGGTGCTCGGGTCGCCCGACCCCGCCGGCTCGTCGTCTGCGACGCGCTACCTGCAGGTGCAGGCCGACGGCCGGACGCCGGTGTCCTGGTCTCCGTGCCGCCCGATCCACTACGTCGTGCGCCCGAACGGCATGCCCCCGGGCGGGCAGCAGCTGCTCGAGGACGCGATCGCCCAGGTGTCGGCGCTGTCGGGGCTGCGCTTCGTCTACGACGGCACGACCGACGAGGACGTGGATCCCGAGGGCCGTCGGGCCTACCAGCGCTCCCGCTACGGCGACCGCTGGGCGCCGGTGCTCGTGGTGTGGGGCAACCCGTCGCACGAGGGCGGTTACGTCGGCGGCATCCCGCTGGCCGGCTGGGCCGGGCCGTTCCCGGCGACCGCAGGAGACGGCAGCGACGTGTACGTCAGCGGCTGGATGGACCTCGACGCCGACTGGTCCGCGGAGATGATCGCGCGCGGCGGGCAGCAGTACGTCAGCGCGGTGATGCTGCACGAGCTCGGGCACCTGGTCGGGCTCGACCACACGCCTGACGACGGCCTGCTCATGAGCCCGAACAACGTGGGCGCGCTGCAGTTCGCGCCGGTCGAGCTGCGCGGGCTCGAGTCGCTCGGCGCGGGGAAGTGCCACCGCGACGTCTGAGCGCCCGCCAGGATGGTCGTGGCGACGACGGAGAGGTGTCGAACAGATGTTCGGACGACGGCGGTGCGCCCGGGACGCCGGGCTGGACCAGGCGGCGCACCCGCCGGACGGCGACGAGGCGCTGCGCGTCTACCTGCCCGACGAGATCGCCGACGCCGACGTCGACGCCGTGGGCGCTGCGGCGTGGGCGCAGGCGCGTGTCGACGCGTGGTCCGACCACGAGGACGCGCTGGTCGGCGACCGCGAGCTGTGGTGGGCCGAGCAGCTGCCGGTCGACGCGCTCGTAGACGCCTGGAGAACCTGAGCCGGGTGCGGATCGGGGCTCCCATGCTCCTGGGCAGACCTCCGATAAGGGACATTATGTCAAGTTACGGGAAGGCCCGGATCCCCGCCCTCCCCAGCCCACCTGCGACGTCACTGCCCGAATGCACGGTTTCCGGCTCAGAACCCGTGCGTTCAGGCAGTGACGTCGAGGAGTCGGTGCATTCGGGAGGTGACGTCGTGGGATCCGTGCGCGTCAGCGTCGGCGTCGGCGTCAGAGGGCTCGGGCGTACGCCTTGCGCGACTCGACCTTGATCTCGGCGCGGCCCTGCTCGACGAGCACCGGAGGCACGTAGACGCCGAACCGGCCGCGCAGGCCCTTCTTCTGGCCGTACCAGCCGCCCACCGGGTTGTTCTCCGCGCGGCCCCAGGCCTCGACGGTCCCCTCGGCTGCCGGCTTCTGCTCGTCGGCCCCGCCGAGGAGCACCCAGTCGCCCTGCTCGGTCAGCCACGCGTGCAGGTCGTCCAAGGCGCGCGACAGGTAGGTGAGCCTGGTCTTGCCGACCTGGCAGACGAGCAGCCCCGCGTCGGGGTCGTAGTGCATGCGGTACTCCGAGCCGCCGCTCGGGGTCGTCAGCACCCAGGGGTCGTCGGCCGTCCCGGATCCGCTCATCGGGGCCTCCTCGAGGATCCGCCGACGCTAGCCCCGGCGTCGCCGCTCGGGGGCGGCTTCGACCGGATCGAGGGTCTCGTGGCGCCACGCGGCGAACGGCAGCGGCTCCCCCAGCGTCGTCGCGTGCGCGCCGCGCGCGGGGAACCAGGCGAGCTCGCGACCGCCCTCCAGCGCGGCGGACCGTGCGAGGACGCCGCGCAGCCCCTCGCTGCGGACAGCGCGGGCTGCCCGGCGGCAGTCGCGCCACGGCAC
>JBGAJT010000128.1:0-9218 GCA_044224785.1 Candidatus Nanopelagicales bacterium
CGCGCTCGACGCCGACAGCGACCCGTCGTCGATCGTCGCGGTCGTCGCGACGTCGGGCACCACCAACGCCGGGATCATCGACGACCTGCGCGGGATCGGCACGATCGCGCGCGAGCGCGGCCTCTGGTTCCACGTCGACGGCGCGTACGGCGGCGCCGGCCTCTTCGCGCCGAGCGTGCGCGACAGGTACGACGGCATCGAGCTCGTCGACTCGTTCATCGTCGACCCGCACAAGTGGCTGTTCGCGCCCTACGACTGCGCCGCGCTGATCTACCGCGAGCCGTGGCTGGCCAAGGCGGTGCACACGCAGGACGCGTCGTACCTCGACGCGATCCACCACCACGACGGCTCCTACGAGTGGAACCCGACCGACTACGCCTATCACCTCACGCGGCGCGCCCGCGGTCTCGCGCTGTGGTTCTCGCTGGTCGTCAACGGGACGCAGGCCTACACCGACGCGATCGAGCACACCATCGCGCTCACGCACCAGGTGGCCGACGACATCCGCGCCACGGAGCACCTCGAGCTGCTGCGCGAGCCGAGCCTCGGCGTCGTGCTGTTCCGCCGCACCGGCTGGACCGCGGCCGACTACGACGCCTGGGGCGAGCGGCTGCTGCGCGAGCAGAAGGCGTTCGTGACCAGCAGCTCGTGGGAGGGCGAGGTCGTCGGCCGGTTCGCCTTCCTGCACCCCGGCACCACGCTCGACATGGTCCGCGAGGTCCTCGCCGAGACCGCCTGACCTGCCCGCGCGTCCGGGTGGATCCCGGGCGGTGCGCGGTGCATGATCACCGCGTGGAGCCAGGGGGACCGGTCGTGGCCGGCATCGATCCGCCGCACGTCGAGGCGGGGCACGTCGTCGCGAGCGGCGTGACGCCGACGGGCCTGCGCGTCGACCTCGAGGGGTACGACGCGGACCGCACGATCGCCACCCCGTCGCCGTACGAGGAGTGGCCCGACGGCGACAAGGTGATGCCGCCGCACAACGGCCGGCTGCTCGTCGTCGTCACCGACGCCGAGGGCGTGTCCGCCGTCGCGGGCGCGCTGTCGTGGCACCTGGAGATGTACGGCCCGACGCAGGGCTCGTTCGCGTGGAACATCGGGATCGGGCTGGCCGGCACCTGCCGCGGCCACGGCGTCGGCACCGTCGCGCAGCGCCTGCTCGCCGAGTGGCTGCTCGCGTCGTCGCCGTTGGACCGGATCGAGGCCTCGACCGACGTCGAGAACATCCCGGAGCAGCGGTCGCTCGAGAAGGCCGGCTTCACCCGCGAGGGCACGCTGCGCGGGGCCCAGGCCCGGGCCGACGGTCAGCACGACCTGGTCAGCTACTCCCTCCTGCGCACCGACCTCCCCTGACGCCGCCTCGCGTCCGCAGCTGCCCCTGAGCCCAAGGTGTCGTTCAGCAGCAGACAGGGGCGCGAGACGGTGTCAACCTGGGTTGACAGCCTTCGAAGGTGTCAACTAACGTTGACGGTATGACGACGCAGGATCTGCAGGAGCAGGCGGCCAGCCCCGACCCCGCGGTGGGTCTGCGCGCGGCCGCGGCGCTGCGACGGCTCGCGGAGCAGCTCGAGGCGACCCAGGTCGCACGCGCCCGTCGCGCCGGGTGGTCGTGGCAGGACGTCGCGACGGCCCTCGGCGTGAGCCGGCAGGCCGTGCACAAGAAGTACTCGCCGCAGGAGAAGGGTGGTGGCCGTCGTGCTTGAGAGGTTCGCCGAGCAGGCGCGCACCGTGGTCGCCGACACGATGGCGACCGCGCAGGCGCAGGGCATCCCCGAGGTCCGCGCCGAGCACCTCCTCCTCGCGCTGACCCGCGTGGCCGATGGCGCGACCGCGACCGCCTTGTCCGAGAACGGGCTCGACGAGGCGCTCGTGTCGCGCGTCGTGCACGGACCGGATCGGCTCGTCGACGACGGCGACCGCGAGGCGCTCGGCGCCCTCGGCATCGACGTCGACGACCTCATCGCACGGCTCGAGGACGGCCTCGGCGCCGACGCGCTCGCCCCCGTGCCCGAGCAGGTACGCCGTCCGCGGTTCACCAAGGAGGCCAAGAAGGCGCTGGAGATGGCCGTGCGCACCACGACCTCGCGCCACGCGCGCACCATCACCACCGACGACCTGCTCGTCGGCATCGTCCGCGCCGGCAGCCCCGGGGTCGACAAGGTCCTCGCCGCGGCCGGGACCAGCGAGTCGCAGGTGGTCGAGTCGGTGACGCGTCTGCGCGGCGCGGCCTGACGGCAGCGTGGGGCTAGCCCCCGTGCTCGGCCAACCGCGCGGCCAGTCCGTCGAGGCCCTGGCGGACCAGGGCGCCGTAGCCGTCGGCGCCCAGCGCACCCGCGGCAGCAGCTCCCGCGTCGAGCTCTCGACGTGCGGCCTGCAGGTCGCCGCGCCGCAGGTAGCCGTCGCCCAGGTTGAGGTGCAGGCTCGGCGCCATCCCGGCGGCGGAGGGGATCCCGATGGCGGCGAGGTCGCCGTCGCCGACGTTCGCGTAGTCGGCGAGAGCCGACTCGTCCCACCGGATCTCGTCGTCGAGGTCGGTCTGCAGGTCGGCCAGGTAGTGCGCGATCACGCACCGCTGCGCGTGGTCCTCGGGCGTGGTGCTCGCCCAGCAGGTCTCGAGCCCGGCCCGGCCCTCGTCGCGGTCACCGGTCAGCGCTGCCTGCACGGCCTGGACGACGTCATCCCACGTGGTCATGCCCGGACGCTATCGACCAGCTCCGACCGCGCCGCCGCTCAGGCGCGGGCGGCGTCCACGCTCTCGTCGACGCCGTCCCACTCGTCGACCTTCTCGACCCAGCCGGTGACGATGAGCAGCTGCGCGAGGGCGTAGGTGGCGATCACGAGCAGACCGCGCAGCGGTACGTCGAGATCCGCTGCGCCCAGGCCGATCAGCAGGTCGGACACGAGGAACAGGACGCCGCCGATGCCGACGCGGGTGCTGACGCCGAGCGAGAGCGTGGCCATCGTGACGAGGAACGCGCTGTAGACCGCGAGCGGCCAGCGCATGTCGCCGAGCATCGGACCGAGCACGATGTTGAGCCCGAGCCACAGCACCGCGGCCCCGATCGGGATCCACGGCCGGCGGCGCAGCGCGCCGAGCGCGCCGAGGCCGACGAAGCCCAACGAGTAGCAGACCTGCATCACGAGGAAGAGCCCGATGCCGAGCAGGAACCGGACGTCGCCCGGACCGTCGAGAGCGACGTCGCCGAGCCAGGCGAAGACCATGCCGGCGAGCAGCAGGCGCGGCGCGCGGCGACCCCGGGCGAGGAGCACCCAGGCGATGAGGAGCAGGAGCAGCAGCGGGGTGAGCGCCGTGCCGAGGATGTCGACCGCGGTGATCTGGCCGCCGACGACGTCGACGACGGCGACCACGACGTAGACCACCAGCAGCCAGCGGTGGTCGCGGGGGAGGAGCTCGCTCATGCCGCCACCGCCTGCACGGCAGGTGCCGGCGACCAGCCCGGCGGGCGCAGCACGTGGCCGATCCGGTCGCGCAGGCGCGCGGCGTGACGTACGTCGTGGCCCATCGCGTACCACTCGTGGAAGCCGACGCGGAACGGGTTGTACGTCGTGAGCTGCTTGGTGATGCCGTACCTCGGCCGCGCGACCTCGGGCTCGAAGCTGCCGAAGAGCCGGTCCCAGACGATGAGGATGCCGCCGTAGTTCTTGTCGAGGTACTGCTGGTCGACGCCGTGGTGCACGCGGTGGTGCGACGGCGTGTTCATGACGTACTCGATCGGCGCCCAGAGCTTGTGCACGCGCTCGGTGTGCAGGAAGAACTGGTAGAGCAGGCTGATCGACTGCTGCAGGAAGATCGCCCACACCGGGAAGCCGAGCAGCGCGAGCGGGACCCAGAAGACGAAGGTGCCGAGGCCGGTCCACTCCTGGCGCAGCGCCGTGGAGAAGTTGTAGCGGCGGCTCGAGTGGTGCACGACGTGGCTGGCCCAGAACAGCCGGATCCGGTGGCTGCCGCGGTGGAAGCAGTAGTAGCAGAGGTCCTCGAGGACGAAGAGGGCCACCCAGGACCACCAGTGGCCCATGTCGACCCGCAGCGGCGTGAGGACGAACGCGGCCGAGAGCCCCAGGAGCGCGACGACGTCCCAGACCAGTCCCCAGATCCGGCTGCCGATGCCCATCGAGAGGCTGGTCGCGGTGTCGCGCACCTCGTAGCCGAGCTCGTCGTCGGCGGGCAGGTACTTGTAGGAGATCGACTCGATGGCCAGGAAGAGCAGGAACATCGGGATGGCCAGCAGGATGACCATGGCTCGGGTGCGCTCCTGAGATCGGCGGTGTCGGCGCGGACATGCTGCCACGCGCGCGCCCGTCGAGGCACCGGCCGCCGGTCACGACTCGGCGACCGTCCGCCCAGCGCACCCCCGCCGCCGCTGAACGGCGTGATCTTGGTCAGTTGCTAGCTACTCGGGCCGGGAAGGTAGCAACTGACCAAGATCACGCGGCTTGGGCGGGAGGGGTCAGAGGGCGAGGGCGGTGGCCATGCCGTCGCGGAGCTCGGTGAGGCGGTGGGTGGCGACCAGGTGGGCGGCCTCGACGTCGCCGGCGTCGGCGGGGCCGTCGGCGATCACCGGGACGACGACCTCGAGGTAGCACTTGAGCTTGGGCTCGGTGCCGCTCGGGCGCACGATCACGCGGGTCGACTGCGCGAGGGTCAGGCGCACCCCGTCGGTCGGCGGCAGTCCGTCGACGCCGTCGCCGAGGTCGTCGAACGCCTCGACGGCGAGGCCCGCGACCTCGGTCGGCGGCGCGGAGCGCAGCCGGGCCATCGCGTCGGCGATGAGCGAGAGGTCGGAGACGCGCACCGAGAGCTGCGACGTGGCGTGCAGGCCGTGGGCGATCGCGAGGTCGTCGAGGACGTCGTGCACGGTGCGGCCCTGCGCCTTGAGCGCGGCGACCATCTCGACCAGCAGCACCGCCGCTGATACGCCGTCCTTGTCGCTCACGTGCGCCGGGTCGACGCAGTAGCCGATCGCCTCCTCGTAGCCGAACGCGAGGCCGGGCACGCGGCCGATCCACTTGAAGCCGGTGAGGGTCGTGCGGAACTCGAGCCCGTACGCCGCCGCCATCCGTCCGAGCAGCGTCGACGACACGATCGAGCAGGCGTAGACGCCGCGCGCGCCGCGCTCGTGCACCCACCAGCCGAGCAGCACGCCGAGCTCGTCGCCGGTGAGCATCCGGTACGCCGGTCCGCCGCAGGCACCGCGGTCGCGCGTCGGCACCGCGGCGGCGCAGCGGTCGGCGTCCGGGTCGTTCGCGATCACGACGTCGGCGTCGGCGTCGAGTCCCTCCTCGAGCGCGAGGTCCATCGCGCCCGGCTCCTCGGGGTTCGGGAAGGAGACGGTCGGGAAGTCGGGGTCGGGCGCCCACTGCGCGCGCACGAGCCTCGGCGCCGGGAACCGGGCCTGCTCGAGAACCCGCACGAGGACGTCGCCGCCGACGCCGTGCATCGGGGTGTAGGCGACGGTGACATCCCGGGGTGCGTCGCCCGGCACGAGGGCGGCGTCGGTCGCGACGTACGCGTCGAGCACGGAGTCGTCGAGCGTCTCCCAGCCGTCGCCGCGCGGCACCTGCGACACCGCGCCGACCGCGTCGATCGCGGCGCTGATCTCCGCGTCCGCAGGGGGCACGATCTGCGAGCCGTCGCCGAGGTAGACCTTGTAGCCGTTGTCCTGCGGCGGGTTGTGCGACGCCGTGACCATCACGCCGGCGACCGCGCCGAGGTGCCGGATCGCGAACGCCAGCACCGGCGTCGGGAGCGGGCGGGGCAGCACGACCGCGTGCAGCCCGCCGCCCTCCATCACCTCGGCGGTGTCGCGCGCGAACGCGTCGGACTTGTGGCGCGCGTCGTAGCCGATCACGACCGTCCCGCCGGCGCCGAGGTACGCCGCGAGCCCCGCGGCCGCGCGCGTGACGACGGCGCGGTTCATCCGGTTCGGACCGGGACCCAGCGGGCCGCGCAGGCCCGCCGTGCCGAACTCGAGGCGGCCGTCGAAGCAGTCGTGCAGCTCGGCCGCCGCACCCTCGTCGCCGCTGCCCGCGGCGTCGAGCAGCCGGTCGAGCTGCACGCGCGTGTCGGGGTCGGGGTCGTCGTCGAGCCAGGCGCGGGCGCGGTCGAGGAGGTCGGTCACAGCGTCGGCACCACCTGCGCGAGCAGCCGGCCCATGCGCTCGGCGGCGGCGCGACCCGCCTCGAGCACCTCCTCGTGGTTGAGCGGCTCGCCGGTCATCCCGGCGGCGAGGTTCGTGACGAGCGACAGGCCGAGGATCTCGAGCCCGGCCTCGCGCGCCGCGATCGCCTCGATGGCCGTCGACATCCCGACCAGCTGCGCGCCCATGATCCCGGCCATCCGCACCTCGGCCGGGGTCTCGTACTGCGGGCCGCGGAACTGCGCGTAGACGCCCTCGGACAGCGACGGCTCGATCTCGCGGCACAGCGCGCGCAGCCGCGAGGAGTAGAGGTCGGTGAGGTCGATGAACGTCGCACCGCGCAGCGGCGACGCACCGGTGAGGTTGATGTGGTCGCTGATGAGGACCGGCGTCCCGGGCGTCCACGACGGGTCGAGGCCGCCGCACCCGTTGGTGAGCACCAGTGTGCGTACGCCGGCAGCCGCCGCGGTGCGCACCCCGTGCACGACGGCCTCGACGCCGCGGCCCTCGTAGTAGTGCGTGCGGCCGAGCAGCACGAGCGCGTGCTTGTCGCCGACCTTCACGCTGCGGATCCGGCCGGCGTGCCCCTGGACGGCGGGCGGCGCGAAGTGCGGCACGTCCTCCACCGAGAAGTCGGCGGCGGTCTCGCCGATGAGCTCGGCGGCGGGCACCCACCCGGAGCCCATGACGAGCGCGACGTCGTGCCGCTCGACACCGGAGAGCCGGGCGATGGCGTCGGCGGCCTCGCGGGCCGCGGCGGAGGGGTCGGTGAGGAGGAGGTCGTCGGTCACGCCCCGACGCTATCGGTGCCAGCCTGCCTGTTTCAGCGGTGCCGACCACGAAGGCGGCGAAACGACCGCAGCGCCCTGCTCCACGCGCCCGACCGCGGTGCGGCGCGACGCCGCACCGTGCCCCTGGGGGTCAGGGACGGATGGGGGACGGGCCAGGGTCGAGCCCCGTTGACCGTGCCGATCAGCGCCGTGAAGAGTTCCGGCATGACCGGGGCGGGAGCGCGTGCGGGAGGGCCGCGAGCCGTCGCCTTCGTGCTGGCCACGGGTGCGGTCTCGTGGGCCTGGTCGGAGGTCGGGTTCTGGGCGCACTTCCGCGCCGACGACCAGCCGGCCACGTGGGTGCTCACCTGGCTCATGTACTCGCTCGCGGCGGCGGTCGCGCTGCGCGCCCTGCGTCGGTGGCCGGGCGCCGACCTGCCCCGGCTCGTCCTCGTCGGCGCCCTCTACGGCTGGGTCGTCGAGGGGGTCGTCGCGTCGACGGTCTACAGCGCGCCGCCGTTCACGTTGATCTGGACCGGCGTCGCGTGGCACGGGCTGCTCACCGTCGTGCTCGGGTGGTGGGCGCTGCCGCGCGCCGTGGTCGTGGGTGGTCGCGGGGCGTGGTTGCTCTGCGGCGCGGTCGGGATCGCGTGGGGGCTCTGGTCGGCGGGCTGGTGGGCCGCGCCGCCCGATGCGGGTCAGGACGCGGCGGCGCCCGACCTCGCGGCGTACGCGCTGTTCGTGGTGGTCGTCTGCGCCGCCGCAGGTGCCGGCTACGTCGTCATGCATGCCTGCGCGCCGCGCGGACGCGACCTCACGACGCGCGCCGGGCTCGTCGTGGTGCTCGGGCTGCTCGGCGTCTGGGGCGCCCTCGTCGTGGTGGCCACGATCCCGTGGGCGCCGCTTCTCCTCGCGGCGCTCGTCGCGCTGGTGGTCCTGTCGCTGCGCCGCCTCGGCCCGACGGAAAGCGCGTCGCTGAGCCTGCCGCTGGGGTTCGAGCCGGGCATCCCGTGGCGCCGGATCGCACCGACCGCGCTCGTGCCGGTGCTCGCGGTGGCGACCTACGCCGCCTTGGTCCCGTTCGCGACGACCGAGCCGGGCACCGGGCCGTTCTACGTCCTCATCGTGGCGATGATCGCCGTCCTGAGCCTCGCGGGGACGGTCGCGCTGGTGTGGTCGCTGTGGCGCACCTGGCGCCGCCCGGCAGCGGTCGACGACGTCAGCGGACCACGGGCTGCTGCAGCTCGGTGACCCAGTCGGACTGGTCCGGGGGGATCGCGCGGACGTAGACCTCGCGGCAGGGCCCGGCGTACTCGTAGCCGTTGGCGACGACCCAGCGGTGCAACGACTGCCACGACTCGCCGATGCGGCTCATCTCCCCGAGGTGGACGCCGCACACCGCGGACGACCCGGGCAGGTCGACGAGCTCGCAGCCGGCGGGCGCCGGCCCGGTGGCGACGTACCCCGCGACGACGCGCAGGCCGTCCTCGACCTCCTCGTACGTCGCGATGGGGGTGTCGAACGCGCCGCGGACGTCGCCGATGGCGCTCGCCACGGCCTGGAACATGGCCTCGAGGTGCTGGCCGATCTCCTCGCGCTGCATCGTGCGCGACTGCGCGACGAGGCGGACGGCGGGGATGGTCTTGACGACGTAGTCGGGCACGGTGTCCTCCTGCTCGATCATCCGGAGCCGGGACTCGACCGCGTTCAGGCGCGTGTCGACGGCGCGGGCCTCCTCGAGCAGCTCCGCGCGGCGCAGCCGGAGCATGCCGCGCAGCTCGTCGGCCCCGACCGGTTCCTGGAGCAGGCTGCGCACCTGCTCCAGGGAGAAGCCGAGGTCCTTGAGCGCCACGATCCGGTTGAGGTCGTGGAGCTGCTCGGGGTCGTAGGACCGGTAGCCGCTCGACGGGTCGACGTGGTCGGGCACCAGCAGCCCGATCGCGTCGTAGTGCCGGAGCATCCGCACCGTCACCTGCCCGAGCCGGGCGAAGTCCGATATCAGCATGGGACCGTTCTCCTGCCTGACACGGTGTGAGGGTCAATCCCTCGCGTCCGGCGGGTTCATCCGATGTTGCGGCAGGGGCGGGTGCGCAGGTCCGCGACGTAGTCGTCGGGGGCGCCGGCGGTCTCCGCGGCGTCGGCCATGATCCCGAGGTAGCGGGCGCTGGGCAGGCCGCCCTCGTAGGCGTCGAGCACGTAGATCCGATACCCGAGAGACCGGAGCCGCGAGGCGTCTTCGTCGAGGATGTCGCGGTCGTGGTAGAGGCTTACGGCGCCGCTCAGCAACATC
>JBGAJT010000129.1:0-9210 GCA_044224785.1 Candidatus Nanopelagicales bacterium
CTCCATCACCGGTTCGACGATGAAGCAGGCGACGTCGTTGCCGGCCAGGGCCCGCTCCAGCGCGTCGGCATCGTTGTAGGGAATGACGATCGTGTCGGCGAGCACCGCGGCGTTCTCGGGCTCGTTGTGCGTCTCGTGGTAGTAGCCGTCGTAGAGGTTGAGCGTCTTGTCGCCCGGCACCTTCGAGACGAACTCCTCGCTCCCGCGGGCATAGGTGATCTCGTCGCCGGTGCCGTGCACGACGAGCAGCGGCACGTCGACCTCGCCGGCGTGCGCGAGGGCGTACTCCGCGGCGAGGGCGCCGTCGCGGCCGAGCGCCAGCGTGGACTTGTCGTGCACCAGCGGGTCGGCGAGGTAGGCCTTCACGACCTCGGGGTCGCGCGAGATCAGGTTGGCGTCCAGCCCGGTGGGCACCGTCACGGTCGGCAGCACCGACCCGAGCAGCTTCGCGGCGCCGATCTTCAGCTTCTGGTCCAGCAGCGGGCTCGACAGCCCGGGCGAGGTCGCGACCACTCCGGTGATCTCGGGGTGCACCCGCAGCACGTGGGTCAGGACGATGAGGCCGCCGAGGCTGTGGCCGTAGAGGAACCGCGGCAGCCCCGGGTAGAGCTCAGCGCTGCGGTCGAGCAGCGCGGTGACGTCGTCCATCGTGGCGTCGAACGGCGTGTGCCCGCGCGTCCCCGGGGACCGTCCGTGGCCGCGCGTGTCGAACGCGATGACGGCGTACCCGGCGGCGTTGAACGTGGCCGCCACGTGGTCGTAGCGGCCGGAGTGCTCACCGAGGCCGTGGACGAGGCAGAGCACCGCCTTCGTCGGCCCCTCGACCGACCAGTGCTGGAAGAAGAGCTCGGTGCCGTCGCGGCTGGTCAGCGTGCCGTCGGTTCGGGTCATGCGTCGATTCTGCCCGCTCCGGTCGCCGGAGCGCGCGCAGGTCAGCCGAAGCTGTCGACGTAGGTCCGGTCGAGGGTGATGCCGAGCTCCGCGAACGCCGTCCTCACGGCGGCCACCATGGCCGGAGGTCCGGCGAGGTAGGCCTCGCTCGTCGACAGGTCCTCGTGCTCGGCGGAACCGGCCAGGTCGGCCAGCGCGTGCGTCACGAAGCCGGTGTGGCCGTCCCACTCGGGCTCAGGGGCGACGAGCGCGCCGTGCAGGGTAGCGGCCGGGAGCTGCTCGACGAGGGCGACGAGCTCGTCCCAGCAGACGAGCTCGGCAGGGGTCGTCGCGCCGTACACGACGCGGATCCGGCGCCCGTGCCCGACCGCACCGGGTTCGGCGAACGAGCGCAGCAGCGACAGGATCGCGGAGATCCCCGTGCCGCCCGCGGCCAGCAGGACCGGGCGGTCGCCGGGACGCAGCCACATGTCGCCGTAGGGCAGCTCCATCCGGACGACGTCGCCGCGCGCCAGGCCGAACAGCGCCGAGCTGCCGGTCGTGCCGTAGTCCTTGGCGATGAGCTGCAGGTGCTCGTCGGAGGGGATCCCGGCCATCGAGTAGCACCGGCGCAGGCCGGGAGCGAGCTCGAGGAGGGCGTACTGCCCCGGTCGGTACGCAGCCCTCACCGGGCCACCGTCGAGGTCGGTCAGGGAGAACGAGAAGCGGGCGATCGACGGGCCGAGCACCTCGACGCGCTCGAGGCGCGCCCGGACGTCGCGCGTGGGTCGCACCTCGGTCGGGCCGTCGTCGACCCGGTTCGCCTTCACGACGACGTCGGTCCGCGGGGTGGTCTGGCACAGGAGGATCCGCCTGCGCCGCTCGTCGCGCGCGTCGACGGCGGGCGCGCCGGGGAACAGCAGCTCCACCTCCCCCTCGACCAGCGTCGCCTTGCACGAGGTGCAGCTCCCCCAGCCGCACTCGTAGGGCAGCCACACGCCTGAGCGGCGGGCGGCACCGAGGATGCGCTCCCCCTCGCCGACGCGGAAGCAGACGTCGCTGCCGTCGAGACGGACCTCGTGCGACGGGCCGGTCATGGTCTCCTCCAGGAGCGGGCGGTCGAGGGGGTGGTGGCCGGACGACGCGTGCCGGCCACCACCCCTGCTCGAGCGGTGAGCGCCTACAGTCCCGACGCCGCGAGCAGCGCCTCGCGCGCCTTCGCGGCCGCGTCGCGCACGGCGGCCGGGTCGCCCGCGACCGGTGCGTTCGCGAACAGCTCGGAGAGGCCGGCCACCGCGGCGTCGACCAGCGGCGCCCAGGTGTCGACCCAGCCGCGCACGACGTCGGCGAGCGCCGGGTCCTGCTCGAGGGCGTAGGTCACCAGCGCCGACGCCCACGCCTGGCTGCGGCCGCTCTCGCGCTGGAACTCGGCCAGCAGCAGGGCGAGGAACTCGTCGCCGTTGGCCACCGCGAGCGAGGCCAGCGAGTCGTTCACCACCGAGTCGAGCGACGGCTTGAGCACCAGGTCGAGGAGCACGAACGCCTCGCCCCAGTCGTAGACGCCGAGCATCCGCTCGCTGATCTCGCGCAGCGGCTGCCAGGCGGCACCGGACTGCCACGGGTCGCGCGCCGCCGAGGTCGTGGCGATCGCGTCGCCATGCCCGTTGGCGAGCATCTTGGTGAGGTAGGCGAGGCGCTGGATGCGGCGCATCTCGTCCGCGGCCTGGAAGTGGGCGCAGTTGATGATGAAAGCCGATGGCGCCATCTGCCCGACGTACAGCGCGTTCATCTGCAGCACGTGCAGCGGGAAGCGCAGCGGCACGAGGAGCGTGGTGAGGGTCGAGACCCACGCCGGGTCGAGCTCCGCGACGCTGCCCGACGTCTCGTGGTGGTCGATGAGCAGGTCGAGGTAGGTCTCCCGGTCGTGCTGCAGCGACACGTAGTCCGAGTACGTGAGCTTGGCCGGGTCCTTGAACCCCTCCCAGTCGCCCACGTTGAACGACGAGCCCTCCCGGTGCGTGAGGTACCACTGGTTGATCGCGGCGTTCGGGTCCATCTCGAAGGGCGCCGGCTCACGACGGAAGTGGTAGGCGAACTTCGCCGCGGTCGCCTCGTAGACGCTCGGCCGACGGCGCACGTCGCCCAGCAGGCTCCAGGTCTTCGGGGGCTTGCGCTCGGTGACAGCCATGGGTCAGTCCTCCCTCTCGAGGTACCAGACGATCTCGTCGTCCGACACGGTCATGCGTCCGGCGAACCCGGCGAGCGACGGCTCGAGCTGGTGCAGCGGGAAGCTGCGGCCGAGCGAGTCCTCGAGGGTGGCCCTGGTCAGGCGGCAGCGCTGCGGCGTGCCGATGCGGATGTAGCCGCCCTGGTCGTCGACGTCGATGTCGACGTCGGGGTTGTCGATCTCGATGGCCTCGATGACCGCGTCGGCCAGCTGCCCGTCGAGGCCTCTCACCACCGGTCCGACCATCTTCACGTGGTTCACGTCGTGCTCCTTCGCACCTGCTGCTGCGCCCGTGGGCGCAGCGGTCAGGGAGTCTCGAATCGGTTGTGGTGGCGCTGGCCGTCCTGCGGGACGCCGACGAGGATGTCGTCGCCCTCGACCAAGACCGGGAACTCGAAGAGCCGGCAGCCGGTCGGGTTGAGGCCCGCACCTGTGGTGAGGTCGAACTCCCAGTTGTGACCGCCGCAGAGCAGCAGGCCCTTGTCGGCGTCCCACTTCCCGTCGGCGAGCAGGATCTCCTGGTGCGGGCACATGCCCTGGTAGGCCTTGACGCCGCCTCCGTCGAGGAGGCGGACGAGCATGACGGCCTCGCCCTCCACCTCGACGTCGAGGAGGTCGCCCTCCCAGAGGTCGTCGGCCGAGGAGGCCGTGACCCAGCGGATGTCGTCGCTCATGCGTAGACGACCTCGAGGACGTCGAGGGGCGCCACGCCCAGGCTCGACAGCGTGCCGTCGTCGGGCAGCTCCTCGCCGTTGCGCTTGACCTTCATCGGGCGGTCCTGCGCGGGGACCCGCTTGCCCACGGAGTGGTAGGCGATCTTCTCGGCCACCACGGGGATCGGGTCGGTGTCGTCGACGAGGGCGAGCACGATGACGAAGTCGCCGTCGACGAAGCCCTGCACGGGGAAAGGTGCCATGCCGTCCTCCTCAGGTCAGCGCCGGTGCGCTCGCGTGCGCCCAGGCGTAGTCGGTGCCGTCGACGCCGCACTCCTCGGGCGAGAGGCCCATGTAGGCGAGCGCGCCGGGGATGGTCGGGGGCTGGATGAGGCCGCCGAGGAGCCGGTCGATGATCGACAGGTGGCCGGCGAACTGCTCCGGCGTCTGCTCGAAGACCCACTGGCACGGCTCGGAGCAGAAGGTGTACTTCCGGCCCTCGTGCACGAGCTGGTAGGGCAGCGGGCTGTCGAGGTAGCCGGCGGCGTAGCCGGCGGGCGTGCACACGGGCACCTGGCAGCTGTTGCAGACGATCGGGAAGGTCTCGGGGAGCGTGAGCTCGGGCTTGCCCTCGCGCACGTTCTCGCCCATGACGTCCCAGTACTTGCCGAACGAGTCGTTCCAGCCGGGGTACTTCTCCTCGAGCCAGGCCCGCTCCTCCGGAGCGACACCCGCGACGGGGTTCCACCACACGGTGGGCCGCCAGAAGTAGACGCCGAGGTGGTAGGCGTGGTGCACCCAGTTCATCTCGTTGAGCAGCTGGTCCCAGTACCAGGGCTTCTCGAGCCCGAAGTCGCGGAACTGGTCGATGAACTGCTTGTTGATGAACTCCTCCATGAACTCCTTGAAGGAGTGCGTGCGGTGCTCGATGGGCGTGTAGTAGTCCATCGACAGGCCCGTGAGGAGCGAGAACAGCTTCCAGGCGCGCCAGAACATCTTGTCGAGCAGGTTCTGCGCGACGTCGGTCTTGCCCGCCTTCATGAGCACCTTGAGGGTCGGCTCGCCCTGCTGCGCGTGCCGCGCCTCGTCGGTCTGGATCGAGGAGATCAGCGCGCCGAAGTCCAGGTCGCCCACCTTCATCGCGTCCGCGGCCATGCCGAGGAACTGCAGGTTGGTGAAGCCGGTCTCGAAGGTGAAGGTCAGCTGGATCGCCGTCGACACCGCGTCGTTCGCCGTGAACATGTCGTCGAAGACGTGGCGCGCGGCGATGATGCCCCACTCGTTGGTGTGGTACGCCTTGTGCGCCCAGTCCAGACGGGGCTCCTTGTTCAGCGCCTGGTAGGGGAAGTACGTCTGCAGCTGGCCGTGCCGCATCTCGTCGAGCGTCCCGTACGTCGCCATGTTGCGCCACGCCGCGGCGCGACCGAACCGGCCCATCCGCGACTCGCCGATGCTCGCCTGGTACTCGGCCACGGCGATCGCGCCGTAGTGCGCGAGGATCGCGGCCTTCCAGCCCGGGTCGAGGTTCTCGAAGATGCTCGAGCGCGAGATCACGTTGTTGACCGAGAACAGGCCCTGGTCCTTGCCGGCCTGGTTGTGCACGTACTCGGTGTAGGCGATCTTGTAGGGCTCGTCCCACTCCCACCAGTCCTCGGCGGGGACGCCGAAGGAGTTCGACAGCTGGGGCGGGAAGGCCTGGTCCTCGGTGACGTAGGTGAGGTCCCAGTTCATGTCGCGAGTGAGGTCGTACCACTCCGAACGAGGCAGGTTCGGCACTGCGGCTCCTTCCGGTTCGAGAGGTCATGGGCTCCGGGCTCCCGGGTGTCCGGGACGGGGGTGCCGGCCGGGCGGGGTCCGCCGGCGCTGCCCGGAAGGATCCGCGCGGGCACGACCCGGTGACGATGCCCTGGGAGGGCCAACCCGAGGGCCGGACTAGCCGCGAGCGGCTAACCGTGGGGCGGGGCACCTTCCGGACATCCCGGACGGATCGGGCACCGACCTCTGGTGGCGCGCCGGACGCGCGTGCTATCTCTGGCGCCCCCCGCGACGGAAGGCACCTCGATGACCACGGACGTGAGCAGCGCTGCCACCGGATTCGCCCTCGGCGACCACGTGTGCGGCTTCTACTACGGCGAGGACGAGCGCGACGCCCTGCTGCTGCCGTTCCTGCGCGCCGGGCTCGAGGGCGGCGACAAGTGCGTCGCGGTCGTCGACTCGACGACGCCCGACGACGTCATCGAGCGCATCGGCGGTACGCCGGAGAGCGTGTCGTCCGGGCAGCTGGAGTTCTACGGCTCCGACGAGACCTACCTGCGGACCGGCTCGTTCGACCCCGACCAGATGATCGCGTTCTGGGAGGGCCGGGCCCGCGACATCAGCGCCGAGGGTCGGTTCGAGGCGGTGCGCCTGCTCGGCGAGATGTCGTGGCTCGAGCGGGTGCCGCCGGAGCGCGAGTCGGTCGTGCGCTACGAGACCTGGGCCGACGAGTTCGTGGCGAAGTACCCGCAGACCGTCCTGTGCCTCTACGACCTGCGCAAGCTCGGGAGCGGGATCCTCATGGACCTGCTGCGCACGCACCCCAAGCTGCTGCTCGGCGGCCTCGTGATCGAGAACCCGCACCACCTCTCGGCCGACGAGTTCACGGCCACCTGGAACTGATCCCCGCATGACGATCGCTCCCCCGCCCTCCGGCGCGGCGACGCTCGCGCGTCCCGCCGATGCCGAGTCGCGCCTGCGCAGCGAGGTCTCCGACCTGCGCGGCCTGCTCGCGCTGTCGCTGCTCATGACCGCGCGGCGCAACGAGGAGGAGATCGTCCACGTCGCGGTCACAGCGCTGCCCGCGCTGGTCGCGGTGCGACCGCTCGGCGTGCACCTCGTCGACGGCGAGCGCACGACCTGGCTGGCCGCGGCCGGCGCCTGCTCCCAGGCCAGCGGACGCAGCGAGGCCGCGGCGCAGATCCGGCGGCTGCCTGCCGACGACGGGCCGTTGACCCTGCCGGGCGAGCGGTGGTGCTGGGCCATCCCGCTGCGCAGCCTCGGCGACCTCATGGGCCATCTGATCGTCGCCGCCGATGCCGAGCCCTCGCCCAACGAGACGCTGCTCGTCCGGTCGCTCGCGCAGCAGATCGGCATCTCGCTGGCCAACGCGCGCCTGCACGCGCGCAACGTCGCCGCCAACGACCAGCTCGCGAGCACCGTCGCGACCCTGCGCCACAAGACCGAGATCCACGACCGGCTCACCCAGGTGTCGCTCGGCGACGACGGCGTGCAGGGCGTGGTCGAGGCGCTGCACCAGCTCACCGGCCTCACCGCCACCGCCGAGACCCGCGGCGGCGACGTCCTCGCCTGGGCCGGCGAGCAGGAGCCGCGCCGGTGGAGCGGCTCGGCGGAGCGCCGCGACCAGACGCTGCAGCGCGCGCTGCGCGCCGGCCGCCCGCTGCGGGCCGACGGCCGGCTGCTCGTCGTCGCGCGACCGCGCCCCGACGTCGTCGGCGTGCTGTCGCTCCTCGATCCCGACAAGACCGCGGGCGAGCAGGAGATCGTGGCCCTCGAGCACGCGAGCATGGTGCTGGCGGTGGAGCTCGCCCGGCAGCACGGCCTCGCGGAGACCGAGCTGCGGCTCGGGCGCGACCTGGTCGCCGACCTGCTCACCGGCACCGGCGACGAGGCCTACCAGCGCGCGCAGGCGCTCGGCCACGACCTGCGCCGCCCGCACCGCGTCGTCGTCGCGTCGCCCGGCCGTCGCGCCACCGCCGAGGACCCGCTCCTGCTGCGCGTGCGCGAGGCCCTCGAGGCCGCGCTGCGCGAGCCCGGCGAGCCGCCCGTCCTGCTCGTGCAGAAGGACGCGACCGTCGTCGCCCTCGCGACCGACACCGCGCTCGCCGTCGACGACCTGCTCGAGACGCTCGCCGCCTCGCTCGGGGCCGAGTGCCGGATCGGCGTCGGCGGCTGGGCCTCGGCCCGCGAGGACTACCCGCGCTCGTTCCGCGAGGCGTCGCAGGCGCTCCGGCTCGGCCGCCACCTGGCGCACCGCAGCCAGGTGCTGCGCTACGACGACCTCGGGGTGTTCCGGCTGCTGTCGGAGGACGCCGACCCCGCCGGTCTCGACGTCTTCGTCGGCGATCTGCTCGGGCCGCTGCTCGACTACGACGCCGAGCGGGGCACCGACCTCGTCGACACCCTGGCCCGCTACCTCGACAGCGGCGGCAGCTACGACGCGACCGCGGCCGCCCTCATGATCGGTCGCACCACGGTGCGCTACCGGATCCGCCGGATCGCGGCGCTGACCGGTCACGACCTGCGCGATCCCGAGACCCGGTTCCAGCTGCAGCTCGCGACGCGCGCGTGGGCGACCCGTCGCGCGGCGGACGGCTGATCAGGCGGTCGGCGTCCGCTCGTTGTAGACGCCGGCGGGCTCCTGGCCGGAGAGCGCCTGGATCGCCGTCATCAGCTCGTCGGTGAGCTCGCGGCGGGCCTTGCCCGGGGGCATCCCCTCGAACCGGTCGCCCACCTGGATCGGCGCACCGCAGCGCACCGTCACCTTGGCCAGCCGCGGCATCGAGCTGCCGATGGGCTGGAGCTGGTCGGTGCCCACCAGCCCGACCGGCAGGATCGGCGCTCCAGAGGTCAGGGCGAGCTGCGCGACGCCGGTGCGACCGCGGTAGAGGCGGCCATCGCGCGAGCGCGCGCCCTCGGGGTAGATGCCGAACGCCTCGCCGCGCGCGAGGACCTGCAGCGCGATGTCGAGGGACGCGATCGCCGACGTCGTGTTGTCGCGGTCGACGGGGATGCAGCCGAGGGACTCGAACCAGATGCGGCTGATGGTCCCCTTGATGCCGGTGCCGGTGAAGTAGTCCTCCTTGGCCAGGAAGACCACCTTGCGCGGGACGACGATCGGCAGCACGACGCTGTCGGCGAAGGACAGGTGGTTCGCGGCGACCAGCACCGGGCCCGACGTCGGCACGTGGTGCAGGCCCTCGACCGTCGGACGCCAGATCAGCTTCGCGACAGGGGGCAGCACCGCATGGCCCACCTCGTACAGCATCGCTCCCGCCCTTCCGGTCCGGGGCACAGCATCCCAGCCCTCCGGACCTCGGCGTACGCCGACCCGCCCGACTGGCGGGTAACCTCGCGCACCCCTCGGCGGCCGACCTCTCGCGAGGCTCACGCGCCTGCTCAGGACCGGCATCACGTGCTGCCGATGACTACCGTCGAGAGCACGAGCGGTCACGGGGCTGCGTCGTCATGGGCCCCACCAGGAGGCGGCGACGTCATGTCGTACCAGGGTCGGTTCCTCGCAGCGGCGGCATCGGCCGCCCTCCTCCTCGCTGGGTGCGGCAGCGGGTCGGCGAGCCCCGTGAGCACGACCTCCGCGGACTACCAGCACGGGTACCAGGTCGGCATGCAGGCGTACACCTACGGGCTGCCGCTGCTGGTCACCGACGCGACCTACCAGACCAT
>JBGAJT010000012.1:0-22332 GCA_044224785.1 Candidatus Nanopelagicales bacterium
CCTGATGACGGGTCGTCCCTACCTGATGCGCATCATGGGCTTCGGCTTCTCGGCCCCGAAGGAGCCGGTCGCGGGCTTGGACCTCGCGGGGACCGTGGTCGAGATCGGCGCGGGCGTGACGCGTTTCCGCGTGGGCGACGAGGTGTTCGGCATCGGCCGCGGCTCGTTCGCCGAGCTCGCCGGCGGCGACCGGTACAACACGTCGGTCGTCATCGACCCCGAGGGCGACATCGCGGCGACGTACCGCAAGCTGCACCTGTTCGGCTGGGCCGACGGCGAGCCGTCGGTGATGACCGCGGGCGAGTCGCTCGTGGTCCTCCCGACGCCGCTCGGCGCGACCGGTCTGGCCACCTGCTACGACCTGCGCTTCCCCGAGCTCTACCGCCGCCTGGTCGACTCCGGGGCCGAGGTGTTCCTCATGGCGTCGGGCTGGCCGACCCCGCGCATCGAGCACTGGTCGATCCTGGCCCGGGCGCGCGCGATCGAGGACGAGGCCTGGGTCGTCGCCTGCAACAGCGCCGGCACGCACGTCGGCACCACCATGGGCGGGCGGTCCGTGGTCGTCGACCCCCGTGGCACCGTGGTCGCGGAGGCGGGCGAGGGCGAGGAGATCCTCTACGCCGACGTCGACCCCGACCTGCCGCGCCAGTGGCGCAGCGCCTTCCCCGTCCTCACCGACCGCGTGCTCTGAGCGAGGTCGGGCGGCAGCCCGGTCCGCTCCGGAGCGGCGCGGCCGTCAGCCGGGTCGCCTTCGGCTCGTCATCCTCACCGACCGCGTTGCCCTGAGAATCTGGGAGACGGCCCTGGGAGGTTGCAGCGAGACGCGGAGAGCATCCGGACACCGGTCCGCTCGACCCCGGGTGACGCCGCTGACGGAGGTCTACGGTGGAGGCATGCTGGATGTCGTCGTCTTCCCCTCCGTCCTCGGTATGCGGCCCGGTGTCCACGCGGCGGCCGACCGGCTCACGGCCGCCGGCTTCGCGCCGCACGTCGTCGACGTCTACGACGGTGGCCTGACCTTCGACGACTACGACGAGGCGATGGCGCACATGCAGTCCCTCGGCTACGACACGGTGCTGACCCGTGCGCGGGAGGCGATCGACGCCCTCGACCCGGACCGCATGGTGCTGCTCGGCTTCTCGGCCGGCGTCGTGCCGGCGCAGATCATCGCGGCCACCGATCCCCGCGCGGTCGGCTGCGTCGCGCTGTCGTCGGTGCTCTCGGTGGCGGCCCTCGAGCTCGACGAGGGCTGGCCCGCCGACGTCCCGCTGCAGTTCCACACGATGGACGCCGACCCGTGGCTCGAGCCCGACCAGGTCGAGGCGATCCAGGCCGAGCTCGGCGAGCAGGTCCAGGTGCACACCTACGCCGGCACCGGCCACCTGTTCACCGACCCGTCGCTGCCCGCGGAGTACGACGCCGAGGCGACCGAGCTGCTCTGGTCGCGCGTCGTGGAGTTCCTCCGCGGGATCGACGAGGGCTGAGCCCGCGTCAGAGCTCCTTGCGCGTCACCTCGGCGCCGGTGGCGTCGTAGGTCGTCCAGGTCCCGACCTGCCGGCCGTGGTCGAACGAGCCGGTGCGCATGAGCGTGCCGTCCTTGCGCCACCAGCTCCACGCGCCGTGCAGCTCACCGTCCTTCATCCGGCCCTGCGCCTTGAGGCCGCCGTCGGGATAGAGGTCGCGGGCGACACCCTTCTTGTCCGGGACCATGCGGACCTCGGCGAGCCGGGCGGTCACGAGCTTCTTCACGATCGCCTTGGGCAGCGGCTCGTCGACGGGGAAGGTCACCGACCCCTTGGTGATCGTGTACGCCGCGAGCTCGTCGGCGAGGGTCTCGGTGACCGCGCCCGAGAACGGCAGGTAGGCGCAGTGCTTCGCGAAGCCCGCGAACCCCGCGACGCTCGTGCCCTCGATCTTCCACGCGGGTGCGCCGTAGGCGATCGACTCCTCGGCGCGCGGCAGCAGCGCGGCGATGGTCGAGCGCAGGGCGGCGAGGGTGGTGCGCTGGGGCTCGGGCTGGCCGGCGAGGTAGTCGTCGATCGCGTTCATGCCCCGAACGTAGCGCCGGGAAGGGGAAGACGGGCGGCGGTGTTGGATGTCGGCATGACGAGGGCACGGGTGCGCGCGCCGGAGCTGCGCGGCCGGCAGGGCTGGCTCAACACCGGCGGTCGCGAGCTCGCGCTCGCCGACCTGCGCGGCAAGATCGTGCTGCTCGACTTCTGGACGTTCTGCTGCGTCAACTGCCTGCACGTCCTCGACGAGCTGCGCCCGCTCGAGGAGAAGTACGCCGACGTCCTCGTCACGATCGGCGTCCACTCGCCGAAGTTCGTGCACGAGGCCGACCACGACGCGGTCGTGGCCGCGGTCGAGCGGTACGGCGTCCACCACCCGGTGCTCGACGATCCCGACCTCACCACCTGGTCGCAGTACGCCGTGCGCGCGTGGCCGACCCTCGCGCTGATCGACCCGGAGGGCTACGTCGTCGCCCAGCTCAGCGGCGAGGGGCACGCCCACGCGCTCGACCGGATGATCGCCGAGCTCGTCGCGGAGCACGAGGAGCGCGGCACGCTGCACCGCGGCTCCGGTCCCTACGTCGCTCCGGAGCCGGCACCCGGCCTGCTGTCGTTCCCCGGCAAGGCGGTCGTCCTGCGCGACGGCACGCTGCTCGTGTCCGACACCGCGCACCACTCGCTGGTCCACCTCGCCGCCGACGGCGAGACGCTCCTGCACCGCATCGGCGACGGCGAGCGTGGCCTGCGCGACGGTGACGAGGCGACCGCGCGGTTCAGCGAGCCCAACGGCGTGCTGCTCCTCCCGCCCGAGGTCGCGGCCCGCACCGGCTACGACGTCGTCGTCGCCGACACCGTGAGCCACGCGCTGCGCGGTCTCGACTCCGCGTCGTGGCAGGTGACGACGCTCGCCGGGACCGGGGCTCAGTGGATGCAGGGCGATCCGACCTCCGGTGCCGCTCGCGGCGTCGCGCTCTCGAGCCCGTGGGACGTCGCCTGGTTCGACGGCGGTGTCGTCGTCGCGATGGCCGGCGTCCACCGGCTCGACCGCTACGACGTCGACGCGCGCACCATCGAGCCGTACGCCGGCACGACCTGCGAGGGCCTCGTCGACGGCGAGCGCGAGCAGGCGTGGTTCGCGCAGACGAGCGGCCTCGCGTCGAGCGCGGACGGGACCACGCTGTGGCTCGCGGACTCCGAGACCTCGGCGCTGCGCCGCGTGCGCAACGGCGTCGTCACGACCGAGGTCGGCACCGGGCTGTTCGACTTCGGGCTGCGCGACGGCGACGCCGCCGGCGCGCTGCTGCAGCACCCGCTGGGCGTGGCCGAGCTGCCCGACGGCTCGGTCGCCGTCGCCGACACCTACAACGGCGCCGTCCGCCGCTTCGACCCCGTGTCGCGCGTCGTCACGACGCTGGCGACCGGGCTCGCCGAGCCGAGCGACGTCGTGCTCGTGCCCGACGACGAGCGCGGGCACGTGCTCCTCGTCGTCGAGTCGGCGGCGCACCGCCTCACGCGCGTCCCGCTCCCCGAGGCGGCGCTCGACGTCGAGGCCACGGCGTACCGCACGCGCCGCGAGCCGACGGCGGTCGCACCCGGCGCCCTCGTCCTCGACGTCGTGTTCGAGCCGCCGCCGGGGCAGAAGCTCGACGACCGGTACGGGCCGTCGACGCACCTCGTCGTGTCGTCGTCGCCGCCCGACCTGCTGGTGTCCGGCGCCGGCAGCGGACCGGACCTCGTGCGCGAGCTCGTGCTCGCCGACGGGCACGCCACCGGCGTCCTGCACGTGTCGGTGCGCGCCGCGTCGTGCGACGACCCGGACGCGCCGGGAGCGGCGGAGTTCCCTGCCTGCCACGTGCACCAGCAGGACTGGGGCGTGCCCGTAACCGTTACGAGGGACGGGATCAGCACCCTGTCGCTCGTGCTCTCCGGCCTGCCGTACGGGAAGCCCTGAGCAACGCCCGTTCCCCGGGACCGTCGCGCGATAACGTCGGCGCGTCGATCCGAGGAGGGACATGTCCGAGCAGCACGCGGAGCCGCGGCCGGGGGTTCTCGAGGGGGATCCCGACCCCGCCGACGGCAGCGTGATCCTGTTCTCGCCGCGGAACGTGTGGCGCATCGGCTGGACCATCTTCGCGCTCATCGCGATCGGCCTGATGCTCAAGTTCGTCATCGGCGACGGCGGGGCCGTGATCTTCACGGTGCTCATGTCGTGGTTCGCGTCGATCGCGATGGAGCCGGCCGTCGCGCCGCTCTCGAAGCACATGAAGCGCGGCCTCGCGACCGGCCTGGTGATGCTGCTGTTCGGCATCGCCGTCGTCGTCTTCGTGGTGGTGTTCGGCCAGCTGCTCGTCGACCAGGTGGGGCGCCTGGTCGCCAGCGTGCCCGAGCTCATCACGCAGGTGCTCGACAAGATCGCCGAGCAGACCGGCACGAGGCTTGACATCCCCGGGCTGCTCAAGGGGCTCAACATCGACCCCGGCACGGTCGCCAGCTACGCGGCCAGCTTCCTCAGCAACGCGCTCTCGATCGTCGGCACGGTCGTGGGCTCCCTGTTCGGCGTCTTCACCTTCGTGCTGTTCACGTTCTACCTGTCGGCCGACGGGCCGCGCCTGCGCCTCTACCTCGCGTCGCTGTTCCCGCACAAGCTGCAGACGATCGTCACGACCGTGTGGGACACGACGGCGACCAAGACCGGCAACTACGTCGCGGCGCGCGTGGTGCTCGCGACGATCAACTCGGTCACGACCGGCATCGTCTTCTGGGCCATCGGGATGCCCTACTGGCTGGCCCTCGCGATCTGGACCGGCGTCGTCGCGCAGTTCGTCCCGACGATCGGCACCTACATCGCGATCATCCTCCCGGTGATCGTCGGCTTCATCAGCCCGACGCCGTGGCTGGGCCTCGCGGCGCTCGGCTGGGCGCTGCTCTACCAGCAGGTCGAGAACCTCACGATCGAGCCGCGCATCAGCGCGCGCGCCGTCGACGTCCACCCCGCGGTCGCGTTCGCCGCGGTCATGCTCGGCGGCGCGCTCTTCGGTGCCGCCGGCGCACTGCTCGCCATCCCGGTGAGCGCGATGTTCCTGACCCTCATGGACATCTACCAGGCGCGCTACGACCTCGTCCCCGAGCTCGCGGAGCAGGCGCCGCAGCCGCGCACCCAGAACCGGCGACGGGCGAAGTGGCGCTCGCTGCACCTGCCCACGAAGACCGACCCGGCGGCGCCCGTCGAGCAGGCGGCCGCAGCCGCGGACTAGCGCACCTCTCGCGCTCGACCTGCCCGCCCGGGCGGTGTCGCGGGCGGACGTCCGTCACCATGGAGCCATGAGCGACGACAGCCTGCCCGCGAGGGGTGACGTCTCCGGACCGGTCGAGCCCCTGAACGCCACGGAGCGGCACTACACGCCGCACCAGCTCGAGTCGCTGCGCGAGGTCACGACGATGGCCCTGTACGTGAGCCTGTCGCTCATCGCCGTCCTCGTGGCGCTGCCCAACCCCGACCCGGTCGACGACAACCGGCTGCAGGAGGGCTTCACGGTCCTCATCACCGGGCTCGCGCTGGTGCTCGCGCACCATGTCGCGTTCCGCATGTCGACCCGCCTGGTCAACCAGGGCCTGCTGACGTCGGAGAGCCGCGACGCCCTCAAGGCCCAGGCGCTGGGCGGCATCCCCGTCGCCGTGCTCGCCGCGATCCCCGTCTTCCTGCTCGGCGAGGACCCGGGCGAGGACATCGCGATCCTGCTGCTGCTCGCCCTCGTCGTCGCGGTCGGCTACCGCACGGCGCGCTTCTCCGCGCGCCCGATCCGGGCGCTGGCCTACTCGGTCGTGGTGGTGCTGATCGTGGCCGGCGTCGTGACGTTCAAGCTGCTCGTCGGCCACTGAGCGGCCCGACCAGGAGGGTCGAGCTCACTCGATCGGCATCGAGGTGATGATCGCCTCGAGGCGCGCGGTGTCGTCCGGCGTCCAGCCCGGCGGCTCCGACGCCGCCGCCCACGTCGCGGGCATCGCGCCGCCGTAGTTGTGGCCCTGCCCGTCGGGGACGTCGACGCCGGTGAACTGGTCGACGGTCACCTGCAGGAAGGTGACGATGGGGTACCAGTTCATCGTCGGCGTGCGGCCCGGTCCCGGCGGCTCGGCGAGCCAGTCGGGCTCGCGCACGATCAGCTGCGGGCTCCACCACACCACCGGGTCGTTGGCGTGCTGGGCGTAGGCGACGCGCGGCGGCCCGTACGCGCCGGCGGGCGAGGCGAGGTCGGTGGGGACGCCGGAGAAGCGGATCTTCGCCCCGGCCTCGAACACCGGCTTCCACTGCGGGCTGCCCGGCTCGCGCGCGGCGGAGATCATCCCCCAGGGCTGGGTGAAGTTCGGGGTGCCGACGAGCACCGCGCCCTGGGTGCGGGCGGTCAGGTCGGCCGAGTCGTAGAACGCCGACTGGATCGAGTACGAGCCGAGCGAGAGGCCGTAGGCCATGAGCTTGGGCCGGGTCGCCTCGGGCTTGGTGAGCCACTCGGCGTAGACGGCGTCGTAGATCGCGCGACCGGCGTCGGCGGCGCGCTGCGCGTCGACGAGCGTCGAGATCCACGACGGCAGGTACGAGTACTGGATGCCGGCGATGGCGGTGTCGCCGTTCCACTCGTACTCGATCGTGTCCATCGTCGTCGGTGAGCACCGGGGCCTCGCCGGTGGTGCCGGCGACGACGAGGAGCTTGCGGTCGAACGCGCCGGTGCGCTCGAGCTCCTTCACGGCGAGAGCCGCGCGCTCCTGCGCCGACGGCGCGGAGTCGAGCCCGACGTAGACGCGGATCGGCGTCTCCGCCGGCTTGCCCGAGAACTTCTCGAGCTGCGCGACGGACGGGCCGCGAGCGACGAAGTTGCGGCCCTCCATGCCCAGCGAGTCCCACGAGACGAGCGACGTCGGCGACCCGGTGCGCTCCGCGGCGGCCGGCTGAGTGATGCCCGGCCGGGTGCTCGCGTTGGTGCCGTCGTAGATGTTGTTCATGACGGCGACGAAGCCGTTGAAGATGACGTTGGTCGTGAGGCCGACGATCACGAGCGCGATGACGACGACCGACAGCGTGAACGCGAGCCACGTCGGCAGGATGCGGTCGAGGCCGCGACCGACCCAGCCGTTGAACCGGCGCAGCAGCCGGGAGATGAACCAGGCGACGACGAAGGTGGGGATCGCCACCGCCACCACGATGACGCCGGTCGACAGGCCCTCGTCGGGCTCGCCCACCAGGGTGCGCACCTGGTTCTGCCACGCCGTGCCCTGCAGCAGGAACAGCAGGCACAGCAGCGGGCCCAGGATGGCGAGGCCGACCCAGGAGCGGTGCTTGATCTGCGCGGTCGGCTCGATCATCTTCAGCGGGCTGCGCAGCAGCCAGGAGAAGAAGGTGCCGGCGCCGTAGCCGATCGCGGCACCGAGGCCGGCGATGATCCCCTCGAACAGCCACGGGCGCGGCAGCAGCGACGGCGTGAGGGCGATGCCGAAGCCGAGGACCGCACCCACGAGGCCGGCGTAGCAGGGCCGGGCCAGCAGCCGCGGTCGCCGCGGCGCTGCGGGGGTGGGGGCGGCCGTGTCGGGAGCGCTCATGGCCGTCAGCCTAGGCGCGACGCCCGCTCGCGCAGGGCGTGCCGTCGCCGGGCGCGTCAGCCGCGCGTCTCGCCGACCGTCTCGCCGACCCCCTGCTCGACGGCCTCGGCCAGTGCCTCCGGAGCAGGAGCGAGGGCGTCCGGCTCGCGCTCGGTCCGGGTGGCGACGTAGACGCCGACGGCGGCGAGCGTGAACAGCACGGTGCCCAGGCCGCCGCCGATGAGGCCCGAGCGGGGGCCGAACCGCTCCGCTGCCCAGCCGATCACCGGTGCGCCGAGCGGGGTGCCGCCGAAGAACAGCAGCGTGTAGATGCCCATGACGCGGCCGCGGACCCAGCCCGCGGAGTTCAGCTGCAGGAAGCTCTGCGCGGACGTCGTGAAGGTCATCGCGAGGATGCCCGCGAACGGCAGCAGCACGAGCATCGCGACGTAGGACGGCGCGAAGCCCACCGCGATCTCGACAGCGCCGAACACCAGCGCCGCGACCGTGACCAGCCGCAGCGGGACAGTGCGCCGACGGGCCGCGAGCAGCGAGCCCGCGAGGGCGCCGAGGGCGAGGAAGGTCGACATCAGGCCGAACGCCTCGGCGCCGAGCCCGAACTGGTTGCGGGCCATGAGCGCCATGGTCATCTGGTAGTTCAGGCCGAACGTCGCGACGCCGAACGCGAGCGCCAGCACGAGCATCAGGTCGCGGCGCGTGCGGACGTAGGACAGGCCCGCGCGCAGCCGCACCCGTCCCTCCTCGCGGACCTGCGGGTGCAGCTCGTCGACCCGCATGAGCAGCAGCGCCGCGATGGTCACTACGAAGGTCAGCGCGTTGATGATGAAGACCCAGCCGCTGCCGACGACGGCGACGAGGATGCCGGCGAGCGCCGGGCCTACGAGCCGCGCGAGGTTGAACGACGCGGAGTTCAGCGCGATCGCGTTCGACATCGAGTCGCGGCCGACGATCTCGTGCACGAACGCCTGGCGCGCCGGGTTGTCGACCGCCGCGGCGCAGCCGAGCAGGAACGCGAAGACGTAGACCGAGCCGACCGTGGCGCCGCCGCGGATCGTCATGATGCCGAGGCCGAGCGCGAGAAGGCCGCTCGCGGCCTGCGTCCAGACGAGGAGACGACGCCGGTCGAAGCGGTCGGCCAGCGTGCCGCCCCACAACGAGAACAGCAGGAACGGCAGGAACTGCAGACCGGTCGTGATGCCGAGCGCTACGGCGCTCGAACCCGACAGGTCGAGGACGAGCCAGTCCTGGGCGACGCGCTGCATCCAGGTGCCCGCGTTGGAGAGCACCTGCCCGGTGAAGTACAGGCGGTAGTTGCGCACGCCGAGTGCGCGGAACATGGGCGTCACGACTCGGCGAGCACCTCCAGCACGGGGAGGGCGGTGCGCAGCGCCGCGCGCTGGTCGGCGTCGAGCCCGACGAGCAGCGAGGCCAGCCACTCCTCGCGGCGTCGGCGGTCCTCGCGCAGCAGCTGCCGCGCGCTGTCGGTGATGCTGATGAGCTGCTGGCGGCCGTCGGAGGGGTCGGCGACCCGGTTCACGTAGCCGGCGTCGTCGAGGTGGGCGAGCACCTTGGTCATCGTGGGCGGGCGCACCTGCTCCTGGTGGGCGAGGGCGCCCGGCGTCATCGGACCGAGGCGGTCGAGGGTCGCGAGCACGGCCAGCTGCCCGAGCGGCAGGCCGTGGTCGGCGCGCTCCTGGCGCAGCCGTCGCGACAGGCGCATGACCGCCAGCCGCAGGTCGTGGGCCAGGTCCGTGGAGGCAGCGGTGCTCGGTGACATGTTCGTAAGCCTAACTAACGACTTCGGGAACCGCCAGCGGGCGTCGCTCACCGGGCGGTCCAGGATGCGGGTTCGCCGTCCCACCAGCGGAGACGGAGCTCCGACCCGGTCACCGCGGCCGGTCGCGCCGGGCGCGCGACACCGGGGCTCCGCCCTACGCTCGACGGGTCGCGCGCACGCGCTCAGGAGCGGGGGACCTGATGGTCGACGAGGAGTGGCGCCGCATCACGGCGTGGTTGACGGTCCACGCGCCCGTCGCGGCGCAGCACCTGCGTCCGAGCACGTCCGCTGTGCCCGACGAGCTCGCCCTCGCACGGGACTGGTTCGAGGTGCAGGGAGGCGTCGGCCTCCACCCCGAGGCCGACGTCCTCATGGCGTACTTCCCGTTGTCGGTGGAGGAGGCGCTCGGGCACGCGCACGTGATCGCGTCGCTGATCGTGGACTGGGACGACGACTGGGACGTGCGCTACGGCGGGCCCGCCTCGCTGGTTCCGGTCGCGTGGCACGGCACCGGACCGCTGCTGGTGGTCGACGGTCGGCCCGGGCCCGATCGCGGGTCGGTGAAGGAGCTCGACTGGGAGGACCCCAGCACCCTCGACCGCCCGTTGTGGCCCGACCTCTCCTCGATGCTCGAGGACCTCGCGGTCGCCCTCGAGCAGGGCACCGAGGTCGAGGTCGTCGGCTGCCGTCCCGAGGTGGTCGACGGTCGCATCGCGTGGGTCTGGCCGACGGGCGAGGTCTACGCCGGCGACGGAGACGACCGACGCGAGCGGACCGGCTCCCTCGGTCCGTGGGAGGCCCTGGAGCTGCGCGTCGCCGAGGCGTGGGCGGCTTTCGACAACCCTCGGTGCCTCGCGCTGATCGCCGCCGAGCTCGACCGCCAGCTCGCCCTCGGCCGGGACGATGTCGAGCCTGACGAAGTCCCCGGACCGGCCGGCGTCGGCACGGTGGACCTCGACGCCCTGATCGCCGCGTGCGCTGAGCACGTGGCCACGAGCCGTGGGCTTCCGCCGCCGGCCTGGTCGGTCGAGTCGTGGCGCTCGATGCGCGGCCGCTTCCCGTTGGTCGACTTCCCGTCGGAGCAGCTGCGTCTCCTGGGTTCGACGCCGCAGGCGTTCGTCCGTCACGGGTTCGTGCTCGAGTGGACCGGTTGAGCGCCAGGGTCAGCGGCCGGAGCCGTGGGCGGCGCGGCGGAGGCGGTCGAGCACGGCGGCGGCGAGCGGGCCGTCGGAGGGTGCGACCGCGAGGATCGTGGCGATGCCGTCGTCGTCGGCTGCGCGCAGGGCGCGGTAGAGGGCGCGCGCGTACGCCGCGGTCCCCTCGGGCTCGGCCAGCCGTCGGACGCCGTCGGGGGTCGCGACCTCGGCCGGCGCCAGCAGCCCGACCGGCCCGGTGGCTGCCGACGCGGCGGTGGGCAGGTCGTCGGCGTCGACGAGCCGGACGACCGCGCGCGGGGCGTAGTGCGAGGCGAGCGTGCCGGGGGCGCGGACGGCGGCGTCGGGCTCCTGCACCTCGAGACCGGTGACCGCCTCGATCTCCTCGACCCCGACGGCGCCGGGGCGCAGCAGCCGCGGCACGTCGCCCGTGCAGTCGACGATCGTCGACTCGACGCCGACCTCGCTCGGGCCGCCTTCGAGCACGCAGTCGCGCGCGGGGTCGAGGACGTCGCCGAGCTCGTCGACCACGTGCGCGGCGTCGGTGGGCGAGACGCGGCCGAACCGGTTGGCGCTCGGCGCGGCGACGCCGCCCCCGAACTCGACGAGCAGCGCGTGAGCGACGGGGTGCGACGGCACGCGCAGGCCCACCGTGTCCTGGCCGCCGGTGACGTGGTCGCCGGCGCGAGGACCACGGAGCAGCACGAGGGTGAGCGGACCGGGCCAGCACGCAGCGGCGAGAAGCCGTGCCCACGTGGGGACGGTGCGGGACCACCCGTCGTCGACCTGCGCTGCGTCGGCCAGGTGGACGATGAGCGGGTGGTCGGCGGGACGGCCCTTCGCGGCGTACACACGGGCCACGGCAGCGGCGTCCTCGGCGTCGGCGCCGAGGCCGTAGACCGTCTCGGTCGGAATGGCGACCAGGCCACCCGCGCGCAGGAGCGCGACGGCGTGCGCGACGTCGTCGGTGCGCAGCGAGGTGGTCACCCGCTCATCCTCGCAGGACCGGCGCGGGCCTCTCTCGGCCGCCGCGCGCGACGCGATGCTCGGGCTCGGTGCCGGCCACGGACTGGACGATCTCGTCGGCGCTCTGGGATCCACGACCCGCGGTCGGCAGCACCGGTGGGCGCACGACCGAGGGGCGGGTCCGAAGACCCGCCTCTGCGCCATGCTCGATGCGATCCCTAGAACGCGGCCTCGTCGAGCTCCATGAGCGCGTTGTCGGTCGACTCGGCGATCGCGCGCTCGGCTGCGAGCAGCGGGAAGCGCTGGTGGGCGAAGAACTTCGCCGCGGCGATCTTGCCCTGGTAGAAGGCGACGTCGGACTCCGACGGCGAGCCCTTGAGGGCCTCGACGGCGACGGCGGCCTGACGCAGCAGCAGCCAGCCGATGACGAGGTCGCCGAGGCTGAGCAGCAGGCGCGTGGTGTTCTGGCCGACCTTGTAGAGCTCGGTCGAGTCCTCCTGCGCCTTCATCGCAAAGCCGCCGAGCGCGCCGATGATGCCCTGCACGTCCTCGAGCGCGGAGCCGAGCATCTCGCGCTCCTTGACCAGCGTGCCGTTGCCGGCGTCGCCCTTGGCGAAGTCCTGGATCTCGCCGCCGAGACGGGTGAGCGCGTGGAACTGGTCGCGCACCATCTTGCGGAAGAACAGGTCGAGGCCCTGGATCGCCGTGGTGCCCTCGTAGAGGGTGTCGATCTTCGAGTCGCGGATGTACTGCTCGATCGGGTAGTCCTGCAGGAAGCCCGAGCCGCCGAAGGTCTGCAGGCTCTGGGCGAGCTGCTCGTAGGACCGCTCGGAGCCGACGCCCTTCACGATCGGCAGCAGCAGGTCGTTCATCCGCTCCGCGGTGTCGAGGTCGACGTCGGCAGCAGCGCCGGCCTCGTTGAGCTCGACCTGGTCCTGGTAGTACGCCGTGTAGTGGATGAGGGCGCGCATGCCCTCGGCGTAGGACTTCTGCATCATCAGGCTGCGGCGGACGTCGGGGTGGTGCGTGATGGTGACGCGCGGCGAGTCCTTGTCCATGAACGCCGACAGGTCGCCGCCCTGCACGCGGTGCTTCGCGTACTCGAGCGCGTTGAGGTAGCCGGTCGACAGCGTGGCGATCGCCTTGGTGCCCACCATCATCCGGGCGTACTCGATGACCTTGAACATCTGCGCGATGCCGTCGTGCACGTCGCCGACGAGCCAGCCGACGGCCGGCTCCTTGTCGCCGAAGGTGAGCTCGCAGGTCGTGGAGACCTTGATGCCCATCTTCTTCTCGACGTTGGTGGTGTAGACGCCGTTGCGCTCGCCGGTGAGCTCGCCGGTCTCGTGGTCGAAGTGGAACTTGGGGACGACGAAGAGCGAGAGACCCTTCGTGCCGCCCTTCGCGCCCTCGGGGCGGGCGAGCACGAGGTGGATGATGTTCTCGGTCATGTCGTGCTCGGCGGAGGTGATGAACCGCTTCACGCCGGTGATGTGCCAGGAGCCGTCGGCCTGCTGAACCGCCTTGGTGCGGCCGGCACCGACGTCGGAGCCGGCGTCGGGCTCGGTGAGGACCATCGTGGCGCCCCACTGGCGGTCGATCATGATCTGCGCAGTGCGCTTCTGGTCCTCGTTGCCGAGGTGGTCCAGGATCGCCGCGAAGCCGGGGCCCGACATGAACATGAACGCCGGCGGGTTCGCGCCGAGCATGAGCTCGCTCGCCGCCCAGCGCAGCGACGGCGGGGCGTGGGTGCCGCCGAGGTGGCGGGGCAGGTCGAGGTTCCAGAAGCCCGACTCCATGAGCGCGGCGTAGGACTTCTTGAAGGCCTCGGGCATCGTCACCGTGCAGGTGACCGGGTCGTAGACCGGCGGGGTGCGGTCGGCCTCGGCGAAGGACGCGGCGAGCGGGCCGGTGGCGAGCCGCTCGACCTCCTCGAGGATCTCGTGCGCGGTCCCGGGGTCGATCTCGGTGTACGGGCCGGTGCCCATGCGGTCCTGCGCACCGAACACCTCGAAGAGGTTGAACTCGATGTCGCGCAGGTTCGACTTGTAGTGGCTCATGGCCCTGGCTCCCCTGGGGTCGTCCCGGTACGTCTGGGTCCGGCGGTGGGTTACCCGTCGGTAACTCCATGATGCTACCCGCCGGTAACTCTGGCAAGACTGCGTCCCTGAGCGTGTCGTGTGAGCCCATCCCCGCAGGTCAGGACGGGTGGTGCCAGGCGCAGGTCCCCGAACATGATCATGTTTCGGGAACGAGGTCGAGCCGGGGCCGGGGTTCCGGCGCGCGGGCCGGGGTGCGGGTGGCACCGTGGCGCTGGGCCGTCGAGGGTCCGGCCGCGCGGCCTGCTGCGGGGCCGGCCGTGGGGGTCAGTCACGGGGTCAGTCACGGGGTCAGTCACGGGGTCGGCGTAACGCGGACCTGGGTGCCGGGAAGAAGGGGGCATGGGCGAGGGGCAGCGCGACGAGGGGTGGCTCGAGGACCAGTTCCGGGCCCACCACCGCGCCGTGCTCGCCTACGCCGTGCGGCGCGTGCCGCGCGACGAGGCCGACGACGTGGTCGCCGAGGTCTTCGCCGCGGCCTGGCGCCACCGCGCGACGGTGCCCGACGAGGCGCTGCCCTGGCTCTACCGCACCGCCGCGCACCACGTGCTGCACCGGCGCCGCTCGACCGCGCGCCGCAGCCGGCTGACCGACCGCCTCGGCGGGCTCGGTGGCGACGGCTCCTCCGCCGCGCCGGTCGACCCCGCCGACGAGGTCGTCGAGCGGCTCGACGCCGTCGCCCGGGTCGCCCGGGTGCTCGACGCACTGCCCCCTCGCGACGCCGAGATCCTGCGCCTGTCGGTGTGGGAGGAGCTCGACGCCGCCCCCATCGCCTATGTCCTGAGCATCTCGCCGTCAGCGGTCCGCGTGCGCCTCCATCGAGCCCGTCGCCGCGTCGAGCACCTGCTCGCCGTCCCCGACCCCGAGGTGCCCGCGCTCCCTGCGCCGGCACCGGTCCCCGAGGAGATCCGATGACCACCGACCTCGACCAGCTCCTGCGCACCGCCGACCCCGCTGCGGGCCTGCTGCCCTACGACGAGTCCCGCACCGCCGTCGCCCTCGCGCGCGCCGTCGACGAGGGCGCGAGCGCCGACGTCGTGCCGCTGCCGCGTCGCCCGAGAGCCCGTGTGCGCGTGGCGGTCGCGGCCGCTGCAGCTGCGGCCGTGCTGCTCGTCCCGGTGGTGTCGCTGACCGGTGGCGGCGCGGCGTCGCCCGCTGCCGCTGCGGTGCTCTCGAAGGCCGCCTCGATCGGCGCGACCGACCCGATCGCGCGGCCCGACCAGTGGTACGCGATCACCACCACGGGCTTCAACCTCTCCATCGAGGCGGGCGTGGACAAGCAGTCGCCGACGTCGTCCTCCTCGTGGCTGGTGAGCTCGCGGCGCACCGAGTACGTCGCCGTCGACGGGTCGCGCCCCTCCTGGGTCGTCGAGACCGACGGCGAGACGGCCACCCTCGTCGCCGGCGCCGGCGATGCGCCGCAGCGCATGACGGGCACGTGGACCTCCGACGTCGCGCCGCGCGACATCCCGAGCAGCTGGCAGGTGCCGAGCCCCGCGTTCCTCGCGGCCGTCCCCCGCGACGTCGACGCCCTGCGCGCACGTCTCTACGCCGACACCCACGGCGCCGGCAGCAGCGCCGACGGCGAGGTGCTCGTCGCCGTCGCCGACGTCCTGCGCTCGGGCCTGGTGCCCGCCGACCTGCGCTCGTCGCTCTACCGGGTGCTCGAGACCGTGCCCGGCGTCGAGGTGACGACGCAGAGCGTCCGTGTCGGCAGCGCGACAGGCGTCGGCATCGGCCGGCTCGAGGACGACAACGGCATCCGCCAGGAGATCGTCGTCGACCCGACCACCGGTGACGTCGTCGCCGAGCGCCAGATCGCCGTGCGCGACGTCGACGGCATCCCCGCCGGCACCGTCCTCGGCCAGACGACCGTGGCGCGCACCATCGTCGACGAGATCCCGACGTCGGTGACGTCGGTGGCCCGCCACGACCACTGCACCGTGTCGCCCGACGGCGGAGTCTCCTGCACCTGATCGGCCCAGACACCCACCCAAACCCCAACCGGACCCAGCACCATCGCCTGCGTGACGTCGCCGGCCGACCCTGCTGCCGCAGTCGCCCCGCCGGGCCCCACCGCCGGTGGGGCGACGCGGCGGTCACTCGTCGGCGCGCTCGCCGTCGCGCTCGCCATCGTCGCGATCGCCCTCCTCGTGCTGTCGATGCGGGCTCTTCAGGATTCACGAGCCGCTCGGGCAGCGCTCCTGGCGGACGGCGGCGAGGCGTTGGCCACGATCACCGCCGTGACGAGACCGGGCGGAGAGGTGTGTGGGCTCGTCGACGCCCGGTTCACCGACAGCTCCGGGAGGGCTGTGGCGGTCACCGACGTCGATATCCGTCCGCCAGCACGTAGCGGCGAGGAGTTCAGGATCCGCTACGACCGGGATGAACCCTCCCGTTTCGAGGTGGTCGAGGGCTGTGGCGACCCGCATGGTCAATGGCGGTACTGGCTGGGGGCCGCCACGGCCGTCCTGATGCTTGTCGAAGTGGTCGTTCTCGTCGTGCTGTGGTTGGTGTTGGTGCGCAGGCGAACCCGTCGCTTCGTCTGAAGGCCCGTTAACGCCTCCAGTCACAGCCGCCGCCGAGGCGTGACGACGAGGTGCTGTGAGGGAGTTCCCCGTCGATCGAGGATCGGGCCTTGTTCCTCGACGCCCGGTCAGGACGACTCGACGTGCGAGCAGGCCCTGGGTGTGGGTGTCAGGTGTCGGTGGGGCAGCCCTGGGTCAGGGCCGGAGTCTTCGGGCGCGCAGGGGCGGCGGTGTGAACTCCCAGCAGTCGCGCTCGTGGCCGGTGACGCCAGGGCGCAGCGCCATGGTCCAGCCGCCCTCGTGCAGGGCGACGTGGTGGGCGACGCACACGAGCGCGAGATTGGGGAGGTCGGTCGCACCGCCGTGCTGCCAGGGGAGCACGTGGTGGGCGTGGCAGCGGGCCACCCGGGCCCGGCAGCCGGGGAACACGCAGTGGCCGTCGCGCACCTCGAGCGCGCGGCGCAGGCGCGCGGAGACGGTGCGCTCGCTGTGGCCGACGTAGAGGACCGACCGGGCCATCGCCTCGAGGGTGGTGATGACGGCGGCGAGGTAGGCGTCGCCGGCCAACCGGGAGGATGTGTCGGCCATCTCGAGCGAGGCCGCGGCGCGCTGCTCCTCCGGTCTGGCGTCGGCAGACCTCGAGGACTCGGTCGTCCTCGGCTCGGCATCACCCGATGGCGGCGTGAGCTGGGCGGTGGTCGTGATGACGCGGGTGACGTCGGAATCGCAGAGCAATCGGTCCAGGGTCTGCTCGCCGAGCAGGACCTCGCCGTCGTCGTCGTCGGTCTGCAGCCGTCCCATGAGCGGCGCGGCGGCGTCGGTGAGATCCGCGATGACCGTGACGTGCGGCGCGACCCGGTGGTGCGAGCCGAGCTCGGCGTCGTCGAGCCGGTCGGTCATGAGCTCGCCCAGCGCCAGCGCGCGCAGCTGCTCGGGACGCAGCCCCGCCGCGCGCCGGGCACGGTCGACCGCGCCGCACGAGCACTCGTCGTCGGGCGACTGCAGGTGCTCGCAGTCGGAGTCGTGGGTGACGTCGCCGAGCTGCTGGTCGGCGATCGCGCGGCCGAGGCGGTCCAGGACGGTGCGCGTCGCGACCGCCGCCTCGGGGGACAGCCAGCCGGTGACCCGGAACATCGAGCCGGCTTCCACGATCGAGAGCTGCTGGTTCTCGAAGGCGAACAGCGCCTCCTCGGTCGTGCCCTCCGGATCGATCCGAAGCCGCATCTCCCCGACCGCACAGGACAGCCGCGCCTGGTCGCCCGCGGCAGCGAGCGGGAGCAGGTGGTCGAGGGCCTCGTCGCGCGCCACCGGGGTGTCGACGCGCGCGGAGCGACGCAGGACGTCGGTGACGCCGAGGGTGAGGTCGCGGATCATGCCGCCGCGGACCAGGCCCGCCGCCCAGGCGTCGGCGACGCGCGTGGAGTGCGTGTCGAGGTCGCGCCCCCGGCCGACGACCGCGCGCGCCTGCGTGCGCGACATCCCGGTCTCGGCCTCGAGGAACCGCGCGGTCGTGGCGTAGCGGCCGGCGATGTGCTTGCCCCGCACCGAGCCGACCCGCCGGTCGAGCCGCCCCGTGACCATCGTGGCTGACGCGGAGGCCGCGTCGACCGCGAGGTGCAGGTCGCGCGTGCACGACTCGAGCAGCTCGTCGGGGAGCTCCGCGAGCAGGCTGGGATCGTCGGCCAGCGCACTGCTGAGCGCACGCGCATAGGCGTGCAGCGCCTCGGCACGACGCACGAACTCGCGCACCGTCATCGGTGCGCGCGTGCCGTCGGTCGTCGAGGTCATGCAGACAACCTAGCCACCACCTCCGACAGTGAGCGGCAGGCCGATCGCATGGGGCGCAACGGATTTGGGCGTCTCACTATCCACAGCCATGGGCGTAGGCGTGTCGTCCACAAGGCCCGCCCAGTGCGGGCTCACATGGCCGACACGCCATGCCTCACCATCGGCCAGGCACAACCGCGTCCTTCGTGATGCAGAACGCGTCGTCTACGACGCGTTCCTGCTCACGATGAGGGCCGGGTCAGCCGACGAGGTCGCGGCGGCGCCAGCCCAGCAGCCCGAGCGCCGAGATCACCACGGCGGCAGCGAGGAGCAGCAGCACCGGCAGCAGGCCGTCGCTGCTCACGGGCAGCGTCGGGGCGTGGCGCAGCGGGGAGAGGTCCATGACCCACTCGGGCAGGTGCCAGAGCGGTCCGAACTCTCCGACGACGACGAACGCCGCGAGCAGGCCCCACACCGCGACCGTCAGTCGCGGCGCCCAGCCGAACGCGAGCAGCACCAGGCTGGTCACGACCCACACCGCCGGCAGCTGGGCGAGCGCGGCGAGCACGATGCGGCCCAGCTGAGACCAGTCGCCGAGCGCCGCGGAGGCGCCGATGCCGATCGACAGCCCGGCCAGGAGCATGAGGACGCCGGAGCCGACGAGCGCGATGCCGTAGTGGCTCCACGCCCAGCGCAGCCGCGTGGCCCGCGTCGCGAGCACCGGCTCGGCGTGGCCGTCGACCTCCTCGGCGCGCAGCCGGTCGGCGGCGCTGATGCCGTACGCCGCGGCGATGGCCGCGATGATCGCGATCTCCGCGGCGAGGAAGACGTCGACGAGCCGCGCCGTACCGCCGATCGACTCGAAGAACTGCTTCATCGCCGGGGACGTCAGCAGCTTGTCGACGCTGCTCGCCAGCGAACCGAGGATCAGGCCGAACAGCACGAAGGCCACCGCCCAGCCGAGCAGCACCCGGCCCTGCAGCCGCCACGCGAGACCGACGACGCCCGACAACCGACCGGTCGCGGGTCCTGGACGCTCGGCGCGCAACGCGGCACCGAGGTCGCGTCGCGAGCGCAGCGCGTACGCCAGGGCCATCAGCAGCGCGGTCGCGAGCAGCGGCAGCGCGATCACCCACCAGCGCTCGCCCGAGTAGGCCCGCAGCTGCTGGTTCCAGCCGATCGGCGAGAGCCACGAGAGGAACGACGGCCCCGGCTCCGCGAGGTCGCCGACCGCGCGCAGCACGTAGGTGATCGCGAGGATCGTGAGCCCGAGACCCCGTGCGGCACGGGCGGTCTCGGACACCTGCGCCGTCACCGCACCGAGCGCGCCGTAGACCAGTGCGCACAGCCCCCAGCCCAGGCCGAAGGCGAGCGATCCGGCGAACGGCAGGCCCGCAGCGGTGTTGGCCACCGCGGTCAGCAGCGCCAGCGCGACCGACGCGCCGGTGATGAGCAGCAGCGTCGACGTGAGCGGCGCGAGACGGCCGAGCCGACCACCGCTGAGCAGCTCGAGGCGCCCGGCCTCCTCCTCGGCGCGCGTGTGCCGGATGGCCACGAACAGCATGACGATGCCGACGATGGCCGCACCGAGCGCGGTCAGCTTGATCATCGACACCGCGCCGAGCGACGTCGGGTCGTAGATGCGGCCGTAGAGCGCGACGACGGCGGCCGATGCGTTGATCGTCTCGGCGGCTGCGACCCGCTGCTCCTCGGTCGGGTACAGGTCGACGGTCGCGGCTGCGGAGAACCCCGCGGTCGCCGCGAGTCCGACCACCCACGACGTGAGCAGCACCCGGTCGCGCCGTACCGCGAGGCGCAGCAGCGTCCCGGTGCCGACGTTGGTGTCAGCCATCGCTGCGCACCCCGGACCCGTTGTTCCCGTAGTGCTCCAGGAAGAGCTGCTCGAGCGTCGGCGGTCGGCTCTCGAGGGTGCGGATGCCCGCGGCCGTGAGGTGCGTGAGCAGCTCGCCGAGGTGCTCGGGGCTCACGGTGCAGTGCAGGTGCGTGCCGTCGTAGGTCACGTCGTGCAGCCCGGGTACGTCGTCGATCCCGTGCAGCTCGTGCTCGGTCTCCGCGGTGATCGTGAGCCGCTGCAGGTGGCGCAGGTCGGACAGCCGCCCGGTCTCCACGACCCGTCCCGCGCGGATGATGCTCACCCGGTCGGAGAGCGCCTCGGCCTCGCTGAGGATGTGGCTCGACAGCAGCACCGTGCGCCCGCGGTCGCGCAGCTCCGACACGCACTCGCGGAAGGTCTGCTCCATGAGCGGGTCGAGACCGCTGGTGGGCTCGTCGAGCAGGTAGAGCTCGGCGTCGGTCGCCAGCGCCGCGACGAGCGCGACCTTCTGCCGGTTGCCCTTGGAGTACGAGCGTCCGCGCTTGGTGGGGTCGAGGTCGAACCGCTCGAGCAGCTCCGCGCGCCGCGCGGCGTCGTGCCCGCCCTGCAGCCGCGACAGCAGGTCGATGACCTCGCCGCCGGTGAGGCCCGGCCACAGCGAGACGTCGCCGGGGACGTAGGCGAGGCGCGCGTGCAGCGCGGGCACGTCGTCCCACGGGTCGAGGCCGAGGACGCGCACCGTGCCGCCGTCGGCGCGGACGGTGCCGAGGAGCACCCGCAGCGTCGTCGTCTTGCCGGCGCCGTTCGGGCCGAGGAAGCCGTGCACCTCTCCCTCGGCGACCTCGAGGTCGAGACCGTCCAGCGCGGCCGTCGTCCCGAAGTGCTTGGTGAGGCCCGAGATCTCGATGACAGCAGCCATGGCTCCACGCTACGCTTCCTTCACAACCTTGTGAAGTTAGTAGAAGGAGACCTCGATGGCACGGGCCGGGCGGCGCGACGAGGCCCAGGTCTCGCACGTCGTCGAGCAGTTCGCGGCCTTCTTCGAGTCCTACGGCTTCCCGCGGATGAGCGGTCGGATCATCACCGCGCTCATGGTCGCCGAGGACAGCGGCCTCACCGCCGCGGAGCTCGCCGCGACCCTGCAGGCGAGCCCCGCCGCGATCTCGACATCGCTCAAGTACCCCGTCGCCCTCGGGCTGGTCCAGCGCGTCCGCGTCGCCGGGTCGCGCCGCGACCTCTACGTCCTCCCCGACGACGCCTGGTACGTCGCCACCGCCACGAAGAACCCGCTCTACGCCCAGATCGCCGGCATGGCCGCCGAGGGCGTCGCCGCGGTCGGCGGCGAGCGCACGGCCGCCGGTGCGCGACTGGCCGAGATGCGCGACTTCTTCGCCTTCCTCGAGACCGAGGTCCCCGCGCTCGTCGAGCGCTGGCACGCCGAGCGCACGACCTCCTGAGCCCGCGTCGCCGCAACGGCCCAGCACGGTCGGCGGAAACCCGCGTGACGGTGCGGCGGGTCCCGGCGTACCGTCGGTGGTGACGCGCACCGACCGGCTGCGCACCGGAGCACTGCGGGAGGACCTCATGACTGCCGTGACCCTCGTCGGTGCCCCCGCGGCCGCCCGCCGCTGACTTCTCGTCGGCAGCGCTCCGCGCCCGGCCCCGGCTCCTTCGTCCTCCCCCGGCGTCGCTCGACGCCCCTGTGGTCCTGGAGCCCTCGTGGTCCTCGCTCTTCCCCTGCCCGCTCTCGGGTGGGATCCCTCCTGGGACGGCGCTCGCGCTGACGCCGACCCGTCCCTGTCCCTCCGTCCTGCGCGCGTGACCCTGCAGGGGCGCGACGCGTGGCGCGTCCACGACGGCGCCGACGAGCTCGTCGTCGGCGTCCGCGGCCGGCTGCGCTCGTCGTCGTCGCTCCCCGTCGCCGGCGACTGGGTGCTGCTCACCGGCTCGACGGCCGACGACTCGGTCGTCGAGGCCGTGCTGCCCCGGCGCACCTCGCTGGTGCGCAAGGTCGCGGGCAACCGCACCGAGGAGCAGGTCGTCGCCGCGAACGTCGACGTCGTCCTGGTCTGCGTGCCCGCGCACTCGGTGAACCCGCGCCGCCTCGAGCGCGAGATCACCCTGGTGTGGGAGTCGGGCGCGCGCCCCGTCGTCGCGCTCACCAAGTCCGACCTCGACGACGAGCCGTCGGGCACGCTCGACGAGCTGCGTGCGATCGCCGTCGGTGCCGAGGTGCTCGCGGTGTCGTCGTACGACGGTGACGGCCTCGACGACGTGCGCGCGCTCACCGGCGGCGGGTCGACGCTCGCCGTGATCGGGCCGTCCGGCGCCGGGAAGTCGACGCTCGTCAACGCGCTGGTCGGCGAGCAGCGGCTCGCGACGACCGCGGTGCGCGAGGACCATCGCGGCGTCCACACGACCTCGGCGCGGCACCTCGTCCCGCTGCCCGGCGGGGGGCTCGTCCTCGACACCCCCGGCATGCGCGAGATCGGCGTCTATGGGGCAGGCGAGGGGGTCGAGACGACCTTCGCCGACATCGATGAGCTGGCCCTCTCCTGCCGGTTCAGCGACTGCAAGCATGGCAACGAACCCGGCTGCGCGGTTC
>JBGAJT010000130.1:0-9165 GCA_044224785.1 Candidatus Nanopelagicales bacterium
CGTCGACCCCGGCGCAGGCTGGTTCCCGCACTACGCCGGGTTCGCCGACGAGACGGGCCGCGGCGCCGGGCGCGGCACGAACCTCAACGTGGCGCTGCCCGAGGGCACCGGCGACGACGCCTGGCTCATCGCGCTGGACCGCATCGCGAGCGCCGTCGAGGCGCACGGTGCGAGCGCCCTCGTCGTGAGCCTCGGGGTCGATGCCGCGCTCGCCGATCCCGAGTCGCCGCTGCGGGTGAGCCACGAGGGCTACGAGACCGGCGGACGACGCCTCGGCGCGCTGCGGCTGCCGACCGTCGCCGTCCAGGAGGGCGGCTACCACCTCGACACGATCGGCGACCTGGTCGCCGTCACCCTCCGCGGTCTCGCCACCGCCTGAGCGCGGGCCGGTCGCCTGCGACATCCCTCGGCTACCCCGAACCGCGACGCACCCCCGGCACGACGCGGACCCGGGAGCCCACGATTGCTCCCCGTCCCGCGTCCGGTGCTGCCACACTCGCCGCGAGGGGGACGCCATGACGACCACCGCGCCGGACACGCGCTACGAGTACCAGTACGGGCGGCCGTCGAAGTACCGCGCGGCCATCACCGCCGGCCTCGTGATCGCGCTCGTCGTCGCGCTGGCCGCGGGCCTGCAGGCCTGGCAGCGCTGGACCCAGCGCGCGCCCTACGGCCCCGAGGCGGTCCACGCCCGCGTGACGATGAGCGTGGTGCCCGAGGCGGAGGCGCAGGCGGCGGTGGACGCCCTGACCGGGGCTCCGGGCTCGTTGCAGATCCCGGTCGGGATGGGTCCGCTGCTGGTCGGCCAGCTCACGTTCGACGTCCCGCCCGGGGCGCGCGAGAGCGACGTCTCCACGCTGTTCCTGCTCGACGCCCACCAGGGGCTGCCGCTCGAGCACGTCTACGCCGTGTCCTCGGCCGGCGGGGTCGGCCAGGGCTGGGACGGATCCTTCGACGCGGTCGCGAAGCAGGTGCCGTGGCTCGCGGGGATCGCCTCGACGCAGCTGCCCGACGGCTCGTGGACGAGCACCGGGATGGCGGCGATGTGGCGTGCGCCGACGCCGGGACCGGTGACCTTCGTCGCCGTCCCGCTGCCCGACATGCTCGACCCGACCGCGGTGACGTCGTACACGGTCGGCCTCATGCTCTGGAACGAGGACCGCGCCCTCTACTGGGCCGAGCAGCTCACGCCGACGTCCGGCTGAACCACAGCCGCGCGAGGACCGCGCTGACGCGCCGGGGTTCGCCGTCGTCGCACCTCGAGCACACGGATCCGGCGTCGTCACACCTCGAACGCACGGAGAGCGGGCGGGAAACCGTGCGCTCGACCAGTGACGTCGCAGCGGGTCGGGCGACTACTCCGCGGCGGGTGCCTCGGGCGCGGCCGCGGGCGCCGCTGCAGCGGCCTCGGCGGGGGCCGCGGGGACCTCGCCGGTCTCCAGCACCTGGGCGAGACGGGCGAGGAAGGCCTGCTCGCCGGCCGACACCTTCTCCGAACCGCTGCCCCAGAAGCCGGAGCCGAGGCGCTCGACGACCGCCTTCGCGGTGCCCTCGAGGGTCGCGCGCACGGCCGCGACCTCGTCGGGCGTCGCCTTCGACGACAGGATCGCGAAGGCCTCCTGGATCTTGCCGGTCATCAGCGTGACGGCGTCCTCGGTGGAGGCCGGCTTCGCGTCGCCGAGGTCGGGCTTGGACTGCGCGGCGCCCGCGAAGATGTCGCGCACGACCGAGCCCTCGGGCTGACCGTTGGCCGCGGCGGTGAGGACCTCGCCACCTGCGACGAGCTCGCGCATCGCGGGCATCATCTTGCCGTCGGCCCACGCCGCACCGGCGAGCACCAGGCCGGGGAGGGCCGAGACCTTCTCCCACTCCTCGACGGTGAAGTCGTTCTTGGTCGTCATCGCAGTCCTCCGAGGTCGCCAGGTCGAGCCGTTGCACCCCGAGTCTGCCCGACCCCGACCGTCAGGGAGGGTTCAGGGACGGATCAGGGTCGGATCGCCGGGCTACCTGATGGTCGATCCGGCGCGGGCAGGGCAGGGTGGAGCCATGACCGCAACCACCCCTCCCCCCGACGCCCCGGTGTCGGGGCCGCGCGGCGCGACCATCGAGGTCGTCTCGCTCACCAAGCGCTTCGGCGACGTCCTGGCCGTCGACGACCTGTCCTTCACCGTGTCCCCGGGTCGCGTGACCGGCTTCCTCGGCCCCAACGGCGCCGGGAAGACGACGTCGCTGCGCTGCCTGCTCGGGCTCGTGGCGCCGACCTCGGGCACCGCGACCATCGGCGGCCGCGCCTACCACGGCATCGAGCACCCGACCCGCGTCGTCGGCTCCGCGCTGGAGGCCACCGGCTTCCACCCCGGCCGCAACGCCCGCAACCACCTGCGCGTGCTGGCCCGTGCGGGCGGCGTCGACGAGCGGCGCGCCGACGTCACCCTGAGCCTCGTCGGGCTCTCCGACGCCGCGAAGCGCAGCGTCGGCGGCTTCAGCCTCGGCATGCGCCAGCGGCTGCAGCTCGCGGCGGCGCTGCTCGGCGACCCCGGCGTCCTCGTCCTCGACGAACCGGCGAACGGCCTCGATCCCGAGGGCATCGCCTGGCTCCGGTCGTTCCTGCGCTACCTCGCCTCCGAGGGCCGCACGGTCCTCGTCTCGAGCCACGTGCTCTCCGAGGTCGAGCAGACGGTCGACGACGTCGTGATCATCGCGAACGGCCGCCTCGTCCGCGCCTGCCCGCTCGCCGAGCTGACGGCCGACCACAGCCACGTCGTCGTCCGCACCCCGAGCCCGCAGCAGCTCGCCGATGCGCTCGCCGCCCACGTGCCGCACGCGCGGGTCACCCTCGCCGACGGCGGCCTCAGCGTCGTCGACACCGACGCCGCGACCATCGGCCACGTCGCCTTCGAGTCCCACGTCGAGCTGCACGAGCTGCGGCCGGCCGCCTCCGACCTCGAGCAGGTCTTCCTCTCCCTCACCGGTGGAGCCACCTCATGAGCACCGTCACCCTCCCCGCCGCTGCCGTCCCCGTGCCGGCCCGCCAGCGCCTGGTCTCGGCCGAGCTGCTCAAGGTCACGAGCACCAAGCTCTGGCTCGGCATGCTCGTCGGCGTCGTGCTGTTCATCGGCATCGGCGTCGCCGCGACGATCCTCGCGCCCGAGCAGCCCGGCGTACCCGTGCCCCGGCTCACCACGCCCGAGGGCATGCGCAACGTCTTCGCCCAGGCCGGCGGCGCGTACCTGTTCGCGATCGTCATCGGCACCATGGGCATGACGCAGGAGCTCCGCCACCAGACCCTCACCTCGACGCTGCTCGCCGAGCCGCACCGCAACAAGGTGATGGTCGCGAAGATGGCTGCGTACGCCGTGATCGGTGCGATCTACGGCGCGGTCGGCGTCGCCTTCGGCTACGCCCTCGCCCTCGCGCTGCTGCCGTTCAAGGACCACGCCGACCTGCCGGTGACCGCGATGTGGCAGATCGCCGGCGGCGCGGTGCTCGGGTGCGCCCTGTTCGCGGTGCTCGGCGTGGCGCTCGGAGCCCTGATCCGCAACCAGATCGCGGCGATCCTCGGCGTCCTCGTCTGGGTGCTCATCATCGAGGCGCTCGTGGTGTCGTTCCTGCCCAAGATCGGCAAGTGGCTTCCCGGTGGGGCCCTCAACGGCATCCTCCAGGCGACGGGACCCAACGGCGAGTCGTATCTTCCGGTGTGGGGGGCGTCGCTGGTCCTGATCGGGTGGACGGCGCTGTTCGCCCTGGCCGCGGCGGCCACCACCCAGCGCCGCGACGTCACCTGAGGAGGACCCCATGGGCGCGACCGCGTCGTTCGAGACCACGCTCTCGGCGTTCGGCAACAACACCGGCATCGTGGTCCCCGACGACGTGATCGCCGCGCTGGCTGCGGGCAAGAGGCCGCCGGTCCTCGTCCAGGTCAACGGGCACGGCTTCCAGACCACCGTCGGCGTCATGGGCGGCAAGAGCCTCATCCCGGTGAGCTCCGCGATCCGCAAGGAGACCGGTCTCGCAGCCGGCGACGCGCTGCACGTGACGCTCACCGTGGCCGACCACCCGCGCGAGGCCGTCGTCCCCGACGACCTCGCCGCGGCGCTGGCCGCCGAGCCCGCCTGCGCCGAGTTCTTCGCCGGCCTGTCCAACAGCCTGCAGCGCTACCACGTCGACCAGGTCGAGGGCGCGAAGACCGCGGAGACCCGGCAGCGGCGGATCGAGAAGTCGCTCGCGCTGTTCCGGGAGGGCAAGAAGCGCTGAGGCGTTCTCACCTGGCGGAACCGGCGACGGCGGCCTCCGCGGCACCGGCGTAGGCTTGCCTGGCCCGGCTGTCCGGGCCGCCACGCCGCGCCACGAAGGGTCCTCGATGTCGACGTCGGAAACGACCGACCAGCCGGAGCTCAGCAGCCGTCTCGCCGCCTTCGGGCCCAACGAGTGGCTCGTCGACGAGATCTACCAGCAGTACCTCACCGACAAGGCGAGCGTCGACCCGGCCTGGTGGGACTTCTTCGAGGACTACGTCCCGACCGAGCACGCCGGCGCCGACCTCGTCGCCGCGTCGGCCGCCGCCCGTGCGGCGGCGAAGGCCGCCGTCGAGGCCGCCGAGCTCGCCTCCGACGCCGAGATCGCCGCCCACGAGGCGCCCCAGGTCCTGCAGCCCGTCGTCGTCCCGCCGGCTCCCGCTCCGACGCCCGTGCCGGCCCCGGCGCCCGTCGCCGAGGCCCCGGTCGTCGCGCCGGCCGAGAAGGTCGAGCCGCTCGTCCTCAAGGGCCCGGCCGCCCGCGTGGTCACCAACATGGAGGCCAGCCTCTCGGTGCCGACGGCGACGAGCGTGCGCGCCATCCCGGTGAAGCTGCTCGTCGACAACCGCGTGGTGATCAACAACCACCTCGCCCGCGGCCGCGGCGGCAAGGTGTCGTTCACCCACCTCATCGGCTGGGCGATCGTCCGGGCGCTCAAGACCATGCCGGAGATGAACTACGGCTACACCCAGGTCGACGGCAAGCCCGCGCTGCTCAAGAACGAGCACGTGAACTTCGGTCTCGCGATCGACCTGGCCAAGCCCGACGGCACCCGCCAGCTGCTCGTGCCCAACATCAAGAGGGCCGACGAGCTCGACTTCTCCGCGTTCTGGTCGGCGTACGACGACCTGGTCCGCAAGGCGCGCGGCAACAAGCTCACCGTCGACGACTTCGCCGGCACCACCGTCTCGCTGACCAACCCCGGCGGCATCGGCACCGTGCACTCGGTGCCGCGGCTGATGGAGGGCCAGGGCGCGATCATCGGCGTCGGCGCCATCGAGCACCCGGCCGAGTGGCAGGGCGCGTCGGAGGAGACCCTCACGACGCACGCCATCAGCAAGGTCACGACCCTCACGTCGACCTACGACCACCGGATCATCCAGGGCGCGCAGTCCGGCGAGTTCCTGCGCCGCGTGCACCAGCTGCTCCTCGGCGAGGACGGCTTCTACGACGAGATCTTCTCGGCGCTGCGCATCCCCTACGAGCCGATCCGCTGGGCCCACGACATCGCGACCGCGCACGACGACGACCTCGACAAGACCTCGCGCGTCCACGAGCTGATCCACGCGTTCCGCGTGCGCGGCCACCTGATGGCCGACACCGACCCGCTGGAGTACCGCCAGCGCAGCCACGTCGACACCGACGTCTCCAGCCACGGCCTCACGCTGTGGGACCTCGACCGCGAGTTCGCCACCGGCGGCTTCGGCGGCAAGCGGTTCATGAAGCTCCGCGACATCCTCGGCGTCCTGCGCGACGCCTACTGCCGCAGCGTCGGCATCGAGTACATGCACATCCAGGACCCCGACCAGCGGGCCTGGATCCAGGAGCGCGTCGAGCGCAAGTACGACAAGCCGCACCGCGAGGAGCAGCTGCGGATCCTGCGTCGCCTCAACGCGGCGGAGGCGTTCGAGACCTTCCTGCAGACCAAGTACGTCGGCCAGAAGCGGTTCTCCCTCGAGGGCGCCGAGTCGGTCATCCCGCTCATGGACGCCGTGATCACGGCGGCCGCCGAGGCCGGGCTCGACGAGGCGTGCATCGGCATGCCGCACCGCGGCCGTCTCAACGTGCTGGCCAACATCGCGGGCAAGTCCTACGGCCAGATCTTCCGCGAGTTCGAGGGCGACTTCGAGGTCGAGGGCTCGGTGCAGGGCTCCGGCGACGTGAAGTACCACCTCGGCACGAGCGGCACCTTCACCACCGACTTCGGCGAGACGATCCCGGTCTACCTGGCCGCGAACCCCTCGCACCTCGAGGCGGTCAACCCGGTGCTCGAGGGCATCGTCCGCGCCAAGCAGGACGCGCTCCCCCGCGGCAAGGTGTTCTCGGTGCTGCCGATCCTGCTGCACGGCGACGCCGCGTTCGCGGGCCAGGGCGTCGTCACCGAGACGCTCAACCTCTCGCAGCTGCGCGGCTATCGCACCGGCGGCACCGTGCACATCGTCGTGAACAACCAGGTCGGCTTCACGACCGCCCCCGAGGCGTCGCGGTCGTCGGTCTACGCCACCGACGTCGCGCGCATGGTCCAGGCGCCGATCTTCCACGTGAACGGCGACGACCCCGAGGCCGTCGTGCGCGTCGCGCGGCTGGCGTTCGAGTTCCGCCAGCAGTTCCACAAGGACGTCGTCGTCGACATGATCTGCTACCGCCGGCGCGGCCACAACGAGGCCGACGACCCGTCGCTGACGCAGCCGCTGATGTACAACCTCATCGACGCCAAGCGCTCCACCCGCAAGCTCTACACCGAGGCGCTCATCGGTCGCGGCGACATCAGCCTCGAGGAGGCGGAGGCCGCGCTGCGCGACTACCAGGAGCAGCTCGAGCGGGTGTTCGTGGAGACCCGCGACGCGATGGCGCACCCCAAGGAGATGCACCACGCCGACCCGCCGGACTACCCCGGCGAGGCCGAGACGGCGATCTCCGCCGAGGTGCTCAAGCGGGTCACCGACTCGCAGATCACGATGCCCGAGGGCTTCACGGTCCACCCGCGCCTCGCGCCGCAGCTGCAGCGCCGGGTGCAGATGGTCGCCGACGGCACCATCGACTGGTCGATGGGCGAGACCCTCGCGTTCGGCTCGCTGCTGCTCGAGGGCCGCACGATCCGCCTCGCCGGCCAGGACTCCCGCCGCGGCACCTTCGGCCAGCGGCACTCCGTCGTCGTCGACCGGGTCACCGGCGAGGAGTACACCCCGCTCTCGGGCGTCGCGCCCAAGGAGGAGCGCGGGTACTTCTTCGTCTACGACTCGCTGCTGTCCGAGTACGCCGCGATGGGCTTCGAGTACGGGTACTCCGTCGAGAACCCCGAGGCGCTGGTGCTCTGGGAGGCGCAGTTCGGCGACTTCGCCGACGGCGCGCAGACGATCATCGACGAGTTCATCACCTCCGGCGAGCAGAAGTGGGGCCAGACCTCCGGCGTCGTCCTGCTCCTCCCCCACGGCTACGAGGGGCAGGGGCCCGACCACTCGTCGGCGCGCGTCGAGCGCTACCTGCAGATGTGCGCGCAGGACAACATGACGGTCGCCATGCCGTCGACGCCGGCGTCGTACTTCCACCTGCTGCGCTGGCAGGCGAAGGCTCCGCACCACAAGCCGCTCATCGTCTTCACGCCGAAGTCGATGCTGCGCCTGAAGTCGGCGACGTCGACGTCCGAGGACTTCACGACCGGCACGTTCCGGCCGGTCATCCCCGACACCACGGTCGAGGCGTCCGGCGTCACCCGTGTGCTGCTGTGCAGCGGGAAGGTCTACTACGACCTGCTCGCCGAGCGGCAGCGCAGCGGTCGCACCGACATCGCGATCGTGCGACTCGAGCGGCTCGCGCCGCTCCCGCTTCGGGAGTTGGTCGAGGCGCTGTCGGCGTACGGCGACGGCGTCGAGCTCGTCTACGTCCAGGAGGAGCCGGCCAACCAGGGCGCGTGGCCGTTCGTGGCCCTGCACCTGCACGAGCACCTGGCCGGCCGTCCGCTGCGCCGGGTCTCGCGCAAGGCGGCGTCGTCCCCCGCCGTGGGCACGCACAAGGTCCACGAGCGCGAGCAGGCCGAGCTCGTGAGCCGCGCGTTCGCCTAGGAGCTGCCGTGTACTTCACCGACCGCGGGATCGAGGAGCTCGAGTCGCGCCGCGGCGAGGAGGAGGTCTCCTTCCTCTGGCTCGCCGAGCGGCTGCGCACCTTCGTCGACCTCAACCCCGAGTTCGAGGTGCCGGTCGAGCGGTTGGCCGTGTGGCTGGCCCGGCTCGACGACGACGACCCCGACGACGACTGACCGTTCTCACTGAATGTGCCATTCGTTGCTAAGAAGGCAACAAAGCTGACATTCACGTGCCAGCTCGAGGCTCGGACGGCGTCGGTCGTGAATGGAAGGATTGTTGCTGTCATAGCAACGAATGGCACATTCATGGACTACGGCGGAATCGTGAGCGGGCGGGGCGAGGCGGTCGCTCTTGTCGTCGCGCCCGGGCTCGGGGTGGGGCTGGCCTCGGCCGCGGGGTCGCGGCGTATCGCGTCCCGGGATCCGCTCGCCGTCGTCGCCGAGCTCGAGGCGCAGGGTCCGCGCTGGGTGTGGTGGAACGCGCGGGAGCACGCGGCCGCGCTCGTCGAGGGCGGCGTCCGGCCGCGCGCCTGCTGGGACCTCGGCGCGGTGTCGCGTCTCGTGCACGGCGCGTGGCGCGAGGACGAGGGCGCGGTCTGGGCGCTGCACCGCGGGCTCGAGGTGCCGCCCGAGGCGGCGGGCGAGCTCTCCCTCCTCGACCTCGCCGGCGAGAGCGACGAGGCCGTGCGCGCCGACGGCCAGCTCAGCCGCGAGTGGCTGCGCGGCTCGTGGGCGCGCGACCTCGGCGCGGCCGAGACCTGGGCCCGGCTCGCGCTCGAGGTGCAGCAGGAGCAGGAGCGCCTCGTCCGCGCCCTGCCCGACCGGCGCCGCGAGCAGAACCAGGTCGGCACCGTCGAGGGCAGTCGCCCAGTCGTCCGCGATTTCATCGATCACGCCGAGCGCGCACGCGCGCTCGAGGCGCTGGCGCATCTCTACCTGCGCCGCACGCTCGGCGGCGGTGCCGCGGAGAACGCGCTGCTTGCGGAGCGCTGCTTCCGCGAGGCGCAGAGTCTGTACGAGAGCGCCGGCCCCGAGCACCGCATGACCGCCGCCGTCGTGCGTTGCGAG
>JBGAJT010000131.1:0-9124 GCA_044224785.1 Candidatus Nanopelagicales bacterium
TCCGCGACTCGCTCGCCGACCTCGACGACGACGCCCTCGTCCTCGTCGCGTGCTCCGGCGGCGCGGACTCCCTCGCCCTCGCCGACGCCGCCCGCCGGGTGCGCGCCCGGGTCGGCGCCGTCGTCGTCGACCACGGGCTGCAGGGCGGCTCGGCCGTCGTCGCCGAGCGGACCGCGGACTGGCTGCGCTCGCAGGGGCTCGACCCGGTCGAGGTCGTGGCGGTGGAGGTCGGTGCCCAGGGCGGTCCGGAGAACGCCGCGCGCGAGGCCCGCTACGCCGCGCTGCACGAGGCGCAGCAGCGGCACTGTGCGGCCGCGGTGCTGCTCGGCCACACCCTCGACGACCAGGCCGAGACCGTCCTGCTCGGCCTCGCCCGCGGCTCGGGCACGCGCAGCCTCGCCGGGATGCCGGCGGTGCGCGGTCCGTTCCGGCGTCCGCTGCTCGGGCTGCGCCGGGCGCTGGTCCGGGCCGCGGTCCCCGACGGCGCACCCGTGGTCGACGACCCGCACAACGACGACCGGCGCTACGCGCGGGTGCGCGTCCGGCACGACGTGCTTCCCGTCCTCGAGCGCGAGCTCGGACCCGGCGTCGCCGAGGCGCTCGCGCGCACGGCGTCCCTCGCCCGCGACGACGCCGACCTGCTGGATCAGCAAGCGGCAGAGGCGTTCTCGGCCATGACCGACGGCGATGACAGCAGCCTGGGTGCCGCCGCGGTCGGGGCGCTGCCCGCGGCCCTGCGGTCGCGCGTCGTACGCCGGTGGCTGGTGGCCGGCGGGGTCCCTGCGGGTGCGCTCGGGGCCGAGCACGTGGAGCGCGTGCTGGCCCTGGTGACCCGCTGGAAGGGGCAGGGGGCCGTGGCCCTACCCGGCGGTGTCGACGCCGCGCGGTCGTATGGGAGGCTCACCCTGCGTCCGACCCCGCCCCGCGAGGAGAGCTGATGGAAGCCGTCGATCTCGGTACCGACCTGGAGAAGGTGCTGGTCGACGAGGAGTCGCTGCAGGCCAAGATCCGGGAGCTCGCCGCCCAGATCGACGCCGACTACGCCGGGCAGGAGCTGCTCCTCGTGGGCGTGCTCAAGGGCGCCGTCATGGCGATGGCCGACCTGTCCCGCGCGCTGACCCTCCCGGTCGAGATGGACTGGATGGCGGTCTCGTCGTACGGCTCGGGCACCAAGTCCTCGGGCGTGGTCCGGATCCTCAAGGACCTCGACCGCGACATCACCGGCCGGCACGTCCTCGTGGTCGAGGACATCCTCGACTCCGGCCTCACGCTGTCCTGGCTGCTGCGCAACCTCCGCTCGCGCGGTCCGGCGTCGGTCGAGGTGCTCACGGTGCTGCGCAAGCCCGACGCCGTGAAGGTCGCCGTCGACGTGAAGTACACCGGCTTCGACATCCCCAACGAGTTCGTCGTGGGCTACGGCCTCGACTACGCCGAGAGGTACCGCAACCTCCGCGTCGTGGGCACCCTGGCCCCGCACGTCTACTCCTGAGGGCCGGCTCCGGAGCCCGTATCGGCTCCGACCTGCGGCGTCGCCGGTTACGCCGGGGGTGAACGCGGGGCCACGGGGGAACAGATCCGGGCCCGCCCGCGTCATGATCGTCAAGGAGCCGTCTCGACGTACGCGGCCCGGCGCCCTCGCGCTGGCCGCTGTACCCTCGTGACACTCGCGAGTTCCGCCCTCGGGCGGTAGTGCGGCCACCGTGGCCAGCACGGGACGTCAGGAGGTACGGGGCCCCGGCTCCGCATCATGGACATCAGGCGCATCATCCGTGGCCCGGTCGTGTGGATCGTCCTCGCGATCCTCCTCGTCGTGCTCGCCAGCAGCCTGCTCACCAACGTGGGCGGGCCCAAGGACGTCGACACCTCGCAGGTCGTCACCGCCATCTCGAACGGCAACGTCACCAAGGCGACCCTCGTCGGCGGCAGCGACCAGCGGATCGAGATCACCCAGACCAACGGCGACAAGCTGCGGGCCCAGTACATCGAGGGCCAGGGCGTCGAGCTGCAGAACATGCTCCAGGAGCAGGTGAAGGCCGGGAAGATCCAGGACGGCTACAACGTCGAGAACCAGCGCGACTCGCTGCTGCTCTCGCTCCTGTACTCCCTGATCCCCGTCGCGCTCGTCATCCTCCTGCTCTTCTTCTTCATGGGGCAGATGCAGGGCGGCGGCAACCGCATCATGAACTTCGGCAAGTCCAAGGCCAAGATGGTCTCCAAGGACATGCCCAAGACGACGTTCGCCGACGTCGCCGGCGCCGACGAGGCGGTCGAGGAGCTCCAGGAGATCAAGGAGTTCCTCCAGGAGCCCGCGAAGTTCCAGGCGGTCGGCGCCAAGATCCCCAAGGGCGTCCTGCTCTACGGCCAGCCCGGTACCGGCAAGACGCTGCTCGCGCGCGCCGTCGCGGGCGAGGCCGGCGTGCCGTTCTTCTCGATCTCCGGCTCGGACTTCGTCGAGATGTTCGTCGGCGTCGGCGCCAGCCGTGTGCGCGACCTGTTCGAGCAGGCCAAGGCCAACGCCCCCGCGATCGTCTTCGTCGACGAGATCGACGCCGTCGGCCGGCACCGCGGTGCGGGTCTGGGCGGCGGTCACGACGAGCGCGAGCAGACCCTCAACCAGCTGCTCGTCGAGATGGACGGCTTCGACGTCACCGGTGGGGTCATCCTCATCGCCGCGACGAACCGTCCCGACATCCTCGACCCGGCGCTGCTGCGCCCCGGCCGCTTCGACCGCCAGATCGCGGTCGGCGCCCCGGACATGCAGGGCCGCACCGACATCCTGCGCGTGCACGCGCGGGGCAAGCCGCTCGCTCCCGGCGTCGACCTCGAGGCCGTGGCGCGCCGTACGCCGGGCTTCACCGGCGCCGACCTCGCCAACGTCCTCAACGAGGCCGCACTGCTCACGGCCCGCCAGGGCGACAAGCTCATCGGCAACCGCGAGCTCGACGAGGCCATCGACCGCGTCATCGCCGGTCCGCAGAAGCGCACCCGCGTGATGAGCGAGCACGAGCGGACGATCACTGCCTACCACGAGGGCGGTCACGCCCTGGTCGCCGCGGCGCTGCCGCACACCGACCCGGTGCACAAGATCACGATCCTGCCGCGCGGCCGCGCCCTCGGTTACACGATGGTGCTGCCCGACCAGGACAAGTACTCCACCACCCGGTCGGAGATGCTCGACCAGCTCGCCTACATGCTCGGCGGCCGCGCCGCGGAGGAGCTGGTCTTCCACGACCCGACCACCGGTGCGTCCAACGACATCGAGAAGGCGACCGCCGTCGCCCGCGCGATGGTGACGCAGTACGGCATGACCGAGCGCCTCGGGGCGATCCGCTACGGCCAGGAGCAGGGCGAGGTCTTCCTCGGCCGCGACTACGGCCACACGCGCGACTACTCCGAGGACGTCGCCGCCGCGATCGACCAGGAGGTGCGCTCGTTCATCGACGCCGCGCACCACGAGGCGTTCGAGGTCCTCGTCGACAACCGCGACGTGCTCGACGCCCTCGTCGTGGAGCTCCTCGAGAAGGAGACCCTCGACAAGGCCGACGTCGAGCGGATCTTCGAGCCGCTGAACCGTCGCCCGGTGCGCCCGGCCTGGACGGGCTCGTCGCGCCGTACGCCGAGCGACCGCGGCCCGGTGCAGGTGGCCAGGAGCGCGCCCGAGCTCACCGGCGCGAACGGGTCGAACGGGGCGAACGGCAACGGGTCGGTCAACGGCACGTCGTCGAGCGACGAGCCGGCGGCCGCCCCCGAGACCGAGCCGAGCGCGTGACCCCCGTCGACCCGGTGCACGTGCCCGAGCACGTCGTCACCGAGCCGTTCGACCACGCGCGCGCCGAGGCCGCCGTCCGCGAGCTGCTCATCGCCGTGGGGGAGGACCCCGACCGCGACGGCCTGCGCGACACCCCGGCGCGGGTGGCCCGGTCCTACGCCGAGCTGTTCGCGGGCCTGCGCCAGTCGCCCGAGGAGGTCCTCGCGACCACGTTCGACCTCGGCCACGACGAGATGGTGCTGGTCAAGGACATCGAGCTCTACTCCACGTGCGAGCACCACCTGGTGCCCTTCCACGGGGTGGCCCACGTCGGCTACATCCCGAGCCACGACGGCCGCATCACCGGCCTGTCGAAGCTCGCGCGCCTCGTCGACGTCTACGCCAAGCGACCGCAGGTGCAGGAGCGGCTGACGACGCAGGTGGCCGACGCGATCGTGCGGATCCTCGAGCCCCGCGGCGTCATCGTGGTCATCGAGTGCGAGCACCTCTGCATGTCGATGCGCGGCATCCGCAAGCCCGGCGCGAAGACCACGACGAGCGCCGTGCGCGGCCAGCTGCGCGACCCCGCCACCCGGGCCGAGGCCATGAGCCTCATCCTCGGCTGACGCCGCCGTACCGCTGCTGCAGCGCCACTAGCCTGACGCCGTGACCGCCCGCCACCCGCTCGGTCTCCCCGAGCACCTCGCGGCAGCCGACCGCTGCCTGGTGATGGGCGTGCTCAACGTGACCCCGGACTCCTTCTCCGACGGCGGCCTGTGGTCCGACCGCGAGACGGCGATCGCGCACGGCATCGCGATGGCCGAGCAGGGCGCCGACCTCGTCGACGTCGGTGGCGAGTCGACCCGGCCGGGCGCGCAGCGGATCAGCACGCAGACCGAGCTCGACCGGGTGATCCCGGTGGTCGAGGCGCTCGTCGCGGCCGGCGTCGTCGTGTCGATCGACACGATGCGCGCAGAGGTCGCGACGGCTGCGGTGAGCGCGGGTGCGGCCGTGGTGAACGACGTCAGCGGCGGCCTGTCGGAGCCCGCGATCCTGCCTGCGATCGCGGCTCTCGGCGTGCCGTTCGTGGCGATGCACTGGCGCGGCTACGGCGACCGGATGCACGAGAACGCGGTCTACGACGACGTGGTCGTCGACGTCTGCGCCGAGCTCGCGGACCGCGCCCGCGACGCGGTCGCCGCCGGCATCGACCCGCGCAACGTCGTGCTCGACCCGGGCCTCGGGTTCGCCAAGAACGCCGACCACAACTGGGCGCTGCTGCACCGGTTCGACGCGCTGCTCGACCTCGGGCACCCGGTGCTCGTCGGTGCGTCGCGCAAGCGGTTCCTCGGGTCGCTGCTCTCCGTCGACGGCGAGCCCCGGCCGATGGAGCAGCGCGACAAGGCAACCGACGCCGTCAGCGCGCTGGCCGCCGCGGCCGGCGCCTGGTGCGTGCGGGTGCACGACGTGCGCGGCACGCGCGACGCCGTCGAGGTGGCGGCCGCCTGGACGAAGGGGGACGGTCCGTGAGCACCAGCTGGCCCGAGGGGCTCGACCGCGTCGCCGTCCACGGCATCACCGCCCAGGGGTTCCACGGCGTCTTCGACCACGAGAAGCGCGACGGCCAGACCTTCTCGGTCGACGTCGTGCTCGGGGTCGACACGCGTCCGGCTGCGGCGTCCGACGACCTCGCCGACACCGTCGACTACGGCGCAGTGGCGGCGGCCGTCGTCGCCGAGATCGAGGGGCCGTCGCTCGACCTCGTCGAGACGCTCGCGCAGCGGGTCGCCGACGCGTGCCTGGCCTTCGACGGCGTCCACGCGGTGCAGGTCTCGGTGCACAAGCCCGAGGCGCCGGTCGGCGTCCCGTTCTCCGACGTGATCGTCACGATCGTGCGGTCGCGGTGAGGCGGGTGGCCTTCGGTCTCGGTGCCAACCTCGGCGACCGGGTGGCTGCGCTGCAGGGCGCGGTCGACCGGCTCGCGCCGCACCTGGACGAGCCGGTGGTGTCGTCGGTCTACGAGTCGTCGCCGGTGGGCGGCGTCGAGCAGCCCGACTACGCCAACGCGGTGCTGGTCGGCGGCTCGGACGCCGAGCCCTCGGAGCTGCTCGAGCTCGCGCACGAGGCGGAGCAGGCCTGGCACCGCACCCGCGAGCTGCGCTGGGGGCCGCGGACCCTCGACGTCGACGTCCTGGTGGTGGGCGACCTGGTGAGCGACGACCCGGTCCTCACGCTGCCGCACCCGCGGATCCGCGAGCGCGGCTTCGTGCTGCTGCCGTGGGCCGAGGCCGATCCGGGGGCGACGCTGCCCGACGGCACGCGCGTCGCCGACCTGGCGTCCGGCTGGCTCGCGACCTTCGGTAGCGGCGGCGACGACCTCGTGGAGCGGCGTACCGACGTCGCCCTGGTGGTGACGACGTGAGCCTGCGCCCCACGACCTGGCGGCTGCTCGTGGCGATCGCCGCGATCGCGGCGGCACTCGGCTGGGCCACCGCGCGGCTGGTCGACGCGTTCGCCGACCGCAGCCTCTCGGTGCCGATCACGATGCCGGTGGTCATGGCGCTGCTCGCGCTGACGACGGCGCTGTGGGCCCGTGGCACGCGGGCGCGCCTGGCCGGCCGCCCCGGCACCAAGCCGATGGACCCGATCGTCGCCGCGCGCAGCGCCGCGCTCGCGATGGCCGCGTCGCGCGCGGGAGCGCTCGTCGCCGGCTTCTACGCCGGGGTCCTCGTCGACCTCGTGCCGCGCTTCGACGTCCCCGGCGTGCGCGAGCGCGGGGTGATCGCGATCGCCACCGTGGTCATGGCCGTGCTGCTGGCGCTGGCCGGGCTGTGGCTCGAGCGGATCTGCCGGCTGCCCGACGACCAGGCTCCCAGCGCGAGCGACGAGGAGGAGAGCGTCTAAGGTTCCGGGCATGGCCGACGACACCGTCCTCGAGGACCTGCCCTACGACGAGCTCCGCGACCGCGCCTTCGCGGTGGCCGAGGAGCACCACGACTACGGCTTCTTCGTCGACCTGTTCAACCACACGCCGGCGATGCTCGACGCCCAGTCCGAGGGCGGCGACCTCGGCAGCATCAGCGGCAGCTTCGTGGAGACCATCCGCGCTGCGCGCCAGGCGTTCTCCAGCGAGTCGGTCGGCGACCTCGAGCCGCTCTTCCGCGCCCGCTTCGCCACCTACATCCGCGAGAAGAGCCGCTGACCCACCCAAAGCCCGGATGCAACAGGCGTTCCTGGGGCTTCTCGGCCGGGTAGCCCCCGAAACGCCTGCTACGTGCGGGCAGGTGGGGGTGCGGTGGGTCAGCTGGCGTGGGCGCCGCGGCCGGTCGGTGCGCTCGGGGTGCCCAGCGGCGTACGCCGGAACCGCGCCGACGCACGCACACCGCCGAGCGGCGACTCCTCGAGCGCCACGCTGCCGCCGCCCGCGCGGGCGAGCGACGCCACCACCGCGAGCCCGAGGCCGCTGCCGCTGCCGTCCTGGGAGCCGCGCCAGAACCGGTCGAACGCGCGCTCGCGGTCCTCGGCCGGCAGGCCCGGTCCGCTGTCGTCGACCGTGAGCATCACGCTCGCCTGGTCGCCGCGCACCGCGACCACGATGAGCCCGCCCTCGGGCACCGCCTCGAGCGCGTTGTCGAGGTAGTTGTCGACGATCTGCTCGGCGGCGCTCGCGACCGCGTGCGCGACCGCCATGCCCGGGGCGTCGAGGGTGATGGTGACCGAGCGCTCGTCGGCCAGCGGCTGCCACGCCTCGACGCGGTCCGTCGCGACGCGGGCGATGTCGACCGGAGCCGTCGCCTGCTCGCGGTTGTCGGCGCGGGCGAGGACGAGCAGGCCGTCGACGAGGCGCTGCAGCCGGTCGATCTCGTCGCGCGCGGCGTCGACCTGCTCGAGCGCGGGCTGCTCGTCGTCCATGAGGTCGGAGGCGCGGTCGAGGCGCAGGCGCAGCGCGGTGAGCGGCGTGCGCAGCTGGTGCGACGCGTCGCCCGCGAAGCCGCGCTGCGACTCGACCACGCCCTGCACGCGGTCGGCCATCGTGTTGAACGCCTCGGCGAGCTCCTCGATCTCGCCGCCGCCGCTGACGTCGGCGCGCGCGTCGAGATCGCCCTCGGCGATCTGCTCCGCGGCGTCGCGCAGCCGTCGGATCCGTCGCGTGACCGTCGACGCGACCAGCACGGCGATCAGCGCCGCCGTCATGAGCGTGATGATCGCGGCGATGGTGAGGCCGCGCACGCGGCTGCTCACGGCCGCGTCGATCTCGCTGGCGGGGTAGGTGATCCGGACCGAGCCGAGCACCTTGTTCCCGACGCGCACCGGCACCGCGGCGTAGACGAGCGGCTCGCCGAGGCTCTCCGACGGGCGCTCGCCCGCCGACGCGTCGCCGGTGAGCGCGTCCTTGATCTCCACGCGGTTGAGGTAGTTCTCGCCGGTGCGGCCCTCCGACGACGCGATCGCCACACCCTGGTCGTCGGTGACGACGACGCGTCCGCCGGTGCGCTTGGCGTAGGTTTCGACGCGCAGCGTGAGCGCGTCGTCGGGCGTGGGCGCGGGCTTGGAGAGCGGCTCGATCGCCCAGCCGGCGAGGATGAACGCGTCGCGCTGCAGGCTGGTCTTGATGCTCTCGCGCTCGACCTGGCGCAGGTACGCCGCGAGCGGGACGTTCTGGATGAGCAGGACGAGGGCGGTGAAGCCGACCAGGACCGCGACCAGCCGCCACCTCATCGTTCGGGCGACCCGAGCCTGAAGCCGACGCCGCGGACCGCCTCGACCCACGCGGGGTCGCCGAGCTTCTTGCGGATGGCGGCGACGTGCGCGTCGACCGTCTTGGTGGCGCCGTACCAGTGGCCGTCCCACACGTGCTCGAGGAGGCGCTCCTGCTTGTGAACCAGCTTGACCAGGTTCACCACGCTCTTGGCGTCGAAGCGCTCCGCTCCTACGTGGATGTGGATGCCGGTGGAGTGGTCCGCCTTCGCGCCCGCCGTGCGCACCGCGCGGATGATGTTCTGCAACTCCTCGATGTCGTCGTATCCGAGGACCGGCGAGACGATCTCGCCGCTGTTCTCGCCGCCGCTCAGCGAGCCGTCCGGGACCACCTGCCAGCGGCGCCCGCGCGCGTCGGTGATGCGCCAGCTGCGGTACTCGTCGGCGACCGTGCCCCCGACCACGCTGTGGATGGCCTCGGCGAGCTTCGTCCGGCTCAGGCCCACCGTCTCGATCTCGATCCCGAATCGCAGCGTCTTCATCGTCGTCGTCCTCGCGTTCTGCGCGGGGCCCAGTGCCCGTCGCGTGAGGACATACAGGCTTCCGTTTGCGCCCCTAGCAAGGCCGAACACGTTGATTTCACATGCGTTTTCAGGCGCCTGGAATAGCCGCGAGGTT
>JBGAJT010000132.1:0-8994 GCA_044224785.1 Candidatus Nanopelagicales bacterium
CCACGGCGTGCCCGACGTCTACGGCGCGTCGCCGGGACCGGCCGACTCCCGATAGCCTCGGGAGCACGCGCCCCACGGCGGGGCGGCAGGGAGGTTTCGGTCGTGGCTGACAAGCAGCAGTCGCTGGGCTCCATCGTCTCGGGCATCACCGAGGACCTGTCCACGCTGGTGCGCGGGGAGATCGAGCTGGCCAAGACCGAGGTCCGCGAGCAGGTGCAGGTCGCCGGCAAGGGCGGCGGCATGCTCGCCGGCGCCGCGCTGTTCGGCTTCCTGGCCCTCGTCTTCCTGCTCCTGACCCTCGCGTGGGGCCTCGTGCAGCTCGGCCTGCCCTACTGGGCCGGCTTCGGCATCGTCGCCGTCCTGCTGCTCATCGTCACCGCGATCCTCGGCCTGCTGGGCAAGAAGCGCCTCGACGAGGTCCAGGCCAAGGGCGGCCTGGTCCGCACCCAGGCCTCGATCGAGGAGACCAAGGCCGCGCTCGCCCGCAAGCCCGCCGCCGTCCCCGCCCCCGCGGCCCCCCCCCGCCCCGCGACGAGCGCGATGCCACCCCAGTAGAGCTGCCCGGTCGGCATGAGCGGCACGAGGACGACGACCAGCGCGGCACCGAGCGCGGCACGGTGCGGGGCGAAGGTCCGACGGGCCAGGAGGTAGACGCCGAGCGGCATGGCGACCGCGACGATCGAGATCCAGACGGCGTTGAGCGCCGTGCCCACGGGGATGCCGAGGCCGGCGACCATCGCGGCGACCGTGTGCAGCGCGAGCGGGTAGTAGGCCCACTGCTGCTCGCCGGTGACGACGTCGCCGACGAGGATCTGTGCCGGGTCGACGGAGCCGGTGGCGAGGATGCGGGCGACGTACAGACCGTGGTTGGTGCCGTCGTCGCGCGGCGGCACGCCCGACAGGCCGCGCGTCGCGACCCACCACTGCAGCAGCACGATCGCGACGACCACCGCGAGGGCGGCGACGTCCCAGCGGTCGATGCGCAGACCGTCGTCGACGTGGTCGAGCAGCCGGCGTCGGCGTACGACGACGGCGAGCACGATCGGGACGGCCAGCACGCTCACGATCAGCGCGACCGGCGTGACGGCGAGGTGCAGGACGCTCAGCGTGGTCGCGACCAGCCACGTAGCACCGATCGAGACGGCCGGGGCGAGCGCGAGGTTGCGCATCGTGCCGGCCGCGGGGCGCAGCACCGCGAGCAGCGCGAACCCGGGCACGAGCAGCAGCACGAGGGCGGCCAGCAAGGCGGCAGCGCCGGTCCACGCGTCCACGCGAACCCCTTCCCCGTACCTGCCGTTGCGACGTCCAGACTACGGGCCGGCCCCGCTGCCCCCGGCCACGCGGCGCCCCCGCACCGGTGTGATCCCGCGTACGCCGTACCCCCGTAGGACGCGCCCCGCCCGTGAGCGGTTCCGCCCCGCCGCACGACCCGACGCCGCAGCGGGCGCGCCTCCTCTCCCCGGCCGTAAGGCCAGCACGAGGCCTGGGGCTCACCGCAGCCTTACGCCGTACCCAGCGCGCCGCAGGAGAGGCGGCACTTCTCGGCTGTCAGCGGTTCGTGCACCCAGAGCCTCGTCAGAGCCGTACCCCTTGCCCGGCGTCGCGGCGTCCGCACCTCGCTCCCCAGGGCGTATGGCTCGCGTGAGGCCGGAGACTCACCGCAGCCTGACGGCTCCACCGACGCTGCGGGTCCGGGCTGGGTGCGGGGCGATGGCTGCGAGGGGTCGGCGTACCGGGAGCGGGCGTGGTGCGACCACTAGCCTGGGGGCCTCTTCTCGACGAGGACGGTGCGGTGGACTCCTTCGACACGCTGTGGGCCGAGCTCGAGCCGATCGGGCGGTACGCCGGCACCGGGGGCTACCGGCGCTACGTGCTCTCACCCGCGGAGCTCGAGTGCCGCGAGTGGTTCACGTCGACCGCTGCAGCGCGGGGGCTCGACGTCGAGACCGACCGCAACGGCAACCTCTGGGCGTGGTGGGTGCCGGCGGGGGTCGACCCGTCACTGCCGGCGCTGGTCGTGGGGTCGCACCTGGACTCGGTGCCCGACGGCGGTGCCTACGACGGACCGCTCGGCGTCGTGTCGGCGTTCGCGGCGCTCGACGCGATGCGCGCGTCGTCGGTCGTGCCGACGCGACCGGTGGCGCTGGTGGCGTTCGCCGACGAGGAGGGCGCGCGGTTCGGCATCGCGTGCGCGGGGTCGCGACTGATGACGGGCGCGCTGTCGGCCGACAAGGCGCGCGGCCTCGTCGACCGCGAGGGCCGGACGATGGCCGAGGTGATGACGTCGCTCGGCCTCGATCCCGCGGATCTCGGACCGGAGCCGGAGCGGGTCGCGCGGATCGGGCAGTTCGTCGAGCTGCACGTGGAGCAGGGCAAGGCGCTCGTCGACCTCGACGCCGCGGTCGGCGTCGCCGAGTCGATCTGGCCGCACGGCCGCTACCGCTTCACCTTCTGCGGCGTGGCCGACCACGCCGGCACGACGCGGATGGCCGACCGCCACGACCCGATGCTCGCCTACGCGCACACCGCGCTCGGCGCCGACGCCGCGGCGCGTGCTTCTGACTCGCGTGCGACGTTCGGCCGCCTCGAGGTGGAGCCCAACGGCACCAACGCCGTTCCGTCCACGGTGCGCGCGTGGCTGGATGCGCGTGCGGCCGACGAGGAGACGCTGTCGGCGCTCGTCGACGAGATCTCGTGCTCGGCGTCGGCTGCGGCGTCGGGCAACGGCACGACGGTGGAGCTCACGGTCGAGTCGACCACGCCCCTGCTCTCGTTCGACGTGCCGCTGCGCGACGCGGTGGCGTCGTCGGTCGCGCGGGTGGCGGGCGGATCCGGCGTACCGATCCTGCCGACGGCCGCGGGCCACGACGCCGGCATCCTCACCGACGCAGGCGTGCCGGCCGCGATGCTGTTCGTCCGCAACCCGACCGGGATCTCGCACTCGCCGGTCGAGCACGCCGAGCCCGTCGACTGCCACGCCGGGGTCGCCGCCCTCGCCGCCACCCTCACGGACCTCGCCCGATGACCCCGTCGTCCCGAGCCCCGGCGGACAGGTCCCGGAACATGATCATGTTCTGGGACCTGTCCGGGGCGAGCGCACGACCTCGAACCCTCGTGGCGCGTGGGGCCCGAAACATGATCATGTTCGGGGAACTACGCGGGGGTGCGCGGTGACGGTGTTCCGGGCGGCTTACGCGTGGGTGAGCGGGGATGTCGCCGGGGGGGCTGACGGGATCGTGGCTGACGTCGACATCGTGGTCGACGACGGGGTGATCACGTCGGTGTCGCGCGTCGCGCCGGAGACGCGGGCCGACGTCGAGCTGCCGGGCGTGGTGCTCCCCGGGTTCGCGAACGCGCACTCGCACGCGTTCCACCGCGCGCTGCGCGGGCGCACCCACGGCGACGGCGGGACGTTCTGGACCTGGCGCGACCGGATGTACGAGCTGTCGGCGGTGCTCGACCCCGAGCTCTACCACGCGCTGGCGCGCGCGGTGTACGGCGAGATGGCGCTCGCGGGCGTCACGTGCGTCGGCGAGTTCCACTACGTGCACCACGCGCCCGGGGGTACGCCGTACGCCGACCCGAACGCGATGGGCGAGGCGCTGCGCGCCGCCGCGCACGACGCCGGGATCCGGCTGACGCTGCTCGACACCTGCTACCTCGCCGGCGGCCTCACCGCCGACGGCCACGTGCCGCTGAACCCGGAGCAGCTGCGGTTCGGCGACGGGTCCGCCGCCTCGTGGGGCGCGCGCGTGTCGGCGCTGCGCGGCGACGCGACGACGCGCATCGGCGCCGCGATCCACTCGGTGCGGGCCGTTCCGCGCGACGAGATCCCGACCGTGGTCGAGGTCGATGAGGCGTGGCCGCTGCACGTGCACCTGTCGGAGCAGACGGAGAACGACGCGGCGCTCGCGGCGTACGGGCTCACGCCGACGGCGCTGCTCGACGACGCCGGCGCGCTGTCGTCGCGCACGACCGCGGTGCACGCGACGCACCTGACCGACGCCGACATCGCGGCGCTCGGGCGGACCTCGACGTACTCCTGCTTCTGCCCCACCACCGAGCGCGACCTCGCCGACGGCATCGGCCCTGCGCCGGCGCTCGCCGCGGCCGGCTCGCCGCTGTGCCTGGGCTCGGACCAGCACGCGGTGATCGACCTGCTCGAGGAGGCGCGCGGCCTCGAGATGCACGAGCGCCTGGTGTCGCACCAGCGCGGCACCTTCGCGGCGCCGGAGCTCATGGACGCGCTGACGGTCACCGGCCACCGGTCGCTCGGCTGGACCGACGCCGGACGCATCGAGCCCGGCATGCGTGCCGACCTCGTCGCGGTCCGCCTCGACACGCTGAGCACCGCGGGCTCGCTCCCCGAGCAGGTGCTGCTCTCGGCGTACGCCTCCGACGTCGACACCGTGGTCGTCGACGGCGAGGTCGTCGTGAGCGGAGCCCGCCACACCCGCTACGACGTGGCCGCCGAGCTCCAGCAGTCGATCACCGCCCTCTGGTCCGAGGTCGGTCGCGCGTGACCCCCGAACCCGCTGAAGGTGCCCTGAAGTGCGCTAGAAGCACTCCAGCCGCCCCAAGCCGACGAGGATCGGTCGCGTGACGCTGCAGGTGCTGCGGGCCGACGAGCACCCCGTCGTCCCGTGGGCGAACGCTCGCGGCGTGACCGAGGTGGTCGTGTCGTGGCCGCCGGGCGAGGACGACTTCGACTGGCGCGTGAGCATCGCGACCGTCGAGGAGCCGGGCGCGTTCTCGTCGTACGCCGGGATCGACCGCACCCTCGTCGTCGCCGCCGGCGGCCCGCTGCTGCTCGGCATCGACGGCACGATGGTGACAGCGGAGCGCCTGGACCCGGTCGCGTTCGCCGGCGACGCCGAGACCGTGTGCCTCGCGGCGAGCCGCGCGCGCGTCGTGAACGTGATGACCCGCCGCGGCCGCGCGACCGCGGAGGTCGCGGTGGTCGAGGCGAAGGCCGACGGCGGCACCCAGCCGCCCACGAAGCTCCGCGCGCCGGAGGCCGGCTTCGCCGCGGCCGTCGTCGTCCGCGGCACCGCGACCGTCGGCGACCACCAGCTCACGGCGTACGACGCGGTCCTCTCCCTCGACGACGTCGAGGTCCACGGCCCCGCCACCCTCGTCGTCGCCCGCATCGCGCCGGTCCTCTGACACCAGACCCGCACGTCACTGCTCGAACGCACGGTTTCCGGGCTGGTTTCCGTGCCTTCGACCAGTGACATCGAGGTCGACGGCGGGGTCAGATCACGCGGGGCGGGCGGCCGGTGCCGCTGGTGAGCTCGCCGCCGGCGTCGCGCCAGGCGTGCAGGCCGCCCTCGAGGCGTACGGCGTCCAGCCCTGCGGCACGCAGGTGCTGGACCGCCTCTGCCGCACGGCGTCCCGAGCGCGACACCACGACGAGCGGATGAGCGCGCGACAGGACGGTCGTCGCGTCGGAGAGCCCCGCCATCGGCACGTGGACGGAGTGCGGGCTGCGACCCGCCGCCCACTCGTGCTCGTCGCGGACGTCGATCATCTCCGCGCCCGACTCGAGGAGCGCCCGTGCCTCGACGACACCCACTCCGGGGACCCGATCGGTGCTGGCAGTCATGGTCCTCACCTGCTCCCTGCCCGACGTCTCCAGTGTCGTCCCGCCTACGCCGCGGAGGCGCGACGGCCGCCCCGACCGTCCGGCTACCGGCGCGGGCGCAGCCACGACCCTGCGCCCCACGTCCCCCCGACGGCTCGGGACAGCCGCGCGCCGATCAGGGGTGGCCGGAGAAGGCGGTGCGGAGGAGGGGGTGGCGGCGGAGGAGGTCGAGGGTGCGCTCGCCGTGGTCGGGGGTGACGCCGTTGCTCAGCTCGAGACGCGCGGCGGTGCCGAGCGGGTCGCTGCCGAGCGCGGCCGCGGCGAACGACGTCGCCGTCGAGAAGAACAGCACGGTCCCGGCGCTCGCGGTGACGAGCAGCGCGGTGCCCTCGCAGCCGTGCGCGCTCGTGCACGCCAGCGTGAGGTCGGCCGGCCGCAATCCGCGGTCGCGCAGTTCCGACGCCGTCGCCACGGCATCGCGCGCGTCGCACGCCACCGTCACGGCGTCGGGCACCGCGGCCGCGATCCGCGCGAGCGCCTCGCCCGATACGTCGGCCACCGTCACGACACCGTCGGTACCCACCGCCTCGCGCGCGGCCACCGCCGCAAGCAGCCCGGCCATCCCCGCGCCGAGCACCACGACGTGGTCGCCCGGACGAGCGCGCTCGTAGGCGTACGACGCCACCGGGTAGACGTCGGCCGCGGTCAGCGCGCAGTCGGCGAGGTCGTCGGGCACCCGCAGCACCGGCATCCGTCCCGTGACCACCGCGCGTCCGCGCACCGGCACCTCCGGCGTACCCGGGTCGACCGGCCCGACCTCGTCGAGCACGAGCGGCAGCGCGATGAGCGACACGAGCGGTACGACGAGGTCCCCCACCGCCACCCCCGCGCGCGACGACGCGCCGACGTCGAGCACCCGCCCGCGGGCAACCCCACCGGAGCCCGTCGCGGGATTCTGCAGAGTGCCACGGGCAGAGACGATCTCGACGATCCGGCTCGCCATCCGCGACGGGTCGCGATCGCACTCGCTCGCGATCTGGCCGAAGCTGGTGGCGTCGACGTGCAGCAGGTCGACCTCGATGAGCACCTCGTGCTCGTTGATCGGCGCCGCGGCGTCGACGTACGCCGCCAGGTGCGGCAGCGCACCGGCCGGCCGCACCGACCGCCACGACCCGATCAGCGCCGGATCCAGGTCCCAGCTCACCGCGCTCCTCTCCCGAACTGGAGGTCGAAGCGGTAGCCAGCGCACGCTCCGACCTCCAGAGCGGGCGGCGACGGGTCAGAGGTGGTCGGGGTAGCGGGCGAGCTCCCACTCGGTGACCGAGTCGGCCCACCACTTCTCGTACGCCGCGAGCTCCCCGCGGCGGGTCAGCGCGAACGTCGTGACGAACTCCTCGCCCAGCAGGTCGACCGCGAGCGATGACGCCTCGAACCGCTCGATCGCCTCGCGCAGGTTCGACGGCACCGGGCCGCCGGTCGTCGCGAGGTCGTCGCCGGGCAGCAGCGGCGGGCCCGGGTCGATGCCGTTCCGCAGCCCGTGCAGGCCGCCCGCGAGCACCGCGGCGGTGACGAGGTAGGGGCTGACGTCGGCGCCGGGGCGGCGGTGCTCCACGCGCGCGCCCGCCTCGCCGACGTTGAGGATCGCGCGGCAGGCTGCGCTGCGGGTGTCGAGCCCCCACGTCGACCGCGTCGCGACGAACAGGTCGGGGTCGACGCGCTTGTAGGAGTTCACGAACGGGTTGAGCATCGCGGCGAGGTCGCCCATCGTCGCGAGCAGCCCGCCGAGGTACGCCGACCCGTGCTCGGACAGCCCGCCGCTGCCGTCGCCGAACACGTTCGCGCCGCCACGGCGCAGGCTCTGGTGCACGTGGCCGCCGGAGCCCGAGTGGCCGGCGTAGACCTTGGCCATGAACGTCGCACGGATGCCGTGCTCGGCGCAGAGCTCGCGGAAGTACTGGCGGGCGCGTGCCGCGTTGTCGGTGGCGGTGAGCGCGTCCGCAGGCGCGAGCGCGAACTCGAAGAAGCCGGGGCCGATCTCGGTGTGGAACGCCTCGACCGGTGCACCGATCGCGGCCATTCGCGCGAGGAACTCCTCGACGATCGGCATCGCCTCGTCGAGGCGCGAGAGTCCGTAGCCGCTGATGGTCTGCGCGATCGAGAGGTCGCGGCGTACGGCGTCGGGCATCGGGGTCAGGTAGACCTCGTACTCGTAGCCGAGCACCGGCTCGAGGTCGAGCGGTTCGTACTGCGCGAGCAGCTTCTTCACCAGCGACCGCGGCGACTCCGCGACCGGACGGCCGTCGTCGTGCACCATGTCGGCGATCACGGCCTCGGTGCTGCGCTTCCACGGCAGCGCGACGCGCGTCGCCTCGTCGGGCACGGCGAAGGCGTCCGGGTAGCCGTTCGCCACGGAGCCGAGCGGGGTGTCGACGACCTCGTCGACCACCGACATGCCGTAGACGATCGTGCAGAACGCGATGCGCTTGCCGGCCGCGGCCTTCTCCGGCCGCACCGCCTTGCCGCGCAGGCCGAGGTCGTAGTCGGGGACCTCGAGACGGACGAGGGGCACGGGGGGCAGGGTCACGGCGCCATCATGCCGCGCCGGCTCACCGCGATCGGTGCCGACGGCGGGATGCGGTCGACGCGGTCCGCGGGACGGGCCGTGGGGGCTGGGCAGCGACACCTGCGTCCAGCGCGGGTCGCGGCGCAGCGACCGCGAGAAGTCGTTCCACCAGTCGGCACGTGGGAACGCCCGGCTTCGCCCACGGGGCGAGAGTGGGAGCCGACACCGAGGAGGAGCCATGCCCGAGAGCGACCTGTTCGAGGCCGGACTGCGGACCCGGCGCGAGGTGCTCGGCGCCGAGTACGTCGACGGCAGCCTGGCCAAGGCCGACGACTTCATGATGTCCTTCCAGCGCATCACGACCGAGTGGTGCTGGGGCGCGACGTGGAACCGCGACGGCATCGACCGGCGCACCCGCTCGCTGCTCAACCTCGCGATGCTCACCGCGCTCGGCAAGCCCGCGGAGCTGCGGCTGCACGTGAAGGGTGCGCTCGCGAACGGCGTGACCGTCGACGAGATCCGCGAGACGCTGCTGCACGCCACCGTCTACTGCGGCATCCCCGCCGGGCTCGAGGCGTTCAAGACCGCGCACGAGGTGCTCGTCGCCGAGGGCGTGCTCACCGGCGGCGACGACGCGGAGTCGATCAGCCGCGGGGTCTTCGATGCCTACACCTCGCTGAACCTGCGCTACTCCCAGCTCGCGCCGCTGACGACGTACGACGAGAAGAACACCGGCACCAACCTGCCCGCGCAGGTGGAGATGTACTCGATGCCCGAGGGCGAGCATGGGCCGGAGTACAAGTTCCTCTTCATGGCCAAGGGCGGCGGCTCGGCCAACAAGTCGTTC
>JBGAJT010000133.1:0-8970 GCA_044224785.1 Candidatus Nanopelagicales bacterium
TAGTAGGACGTGACCTGGTAGCCCCACGACGGCGCGAACGGGTGCTCCATCACGGGCATGAGCTCGACGTGGGTGAAGCCCATCTCCACGACGTACGCCGTGAGCTCGTCGGCGAGCTGGGTGTAGGTCAGGCCCGGCCGCCAGGACCCGAGGTGCACCTCGTAGGTCGACATCGGGCCGTTGTACGGGTCGTTCTGCGCGCGGGCGGTCATCCACGCGTCGTCGGCCCACTCGTAGTCCGAGGTGAAGACGACCGACGCCGTGGCCGGCGGGTGCTCGGTGTGGCGGGCCATCGGGTCGGCCTTCGTCCGCCAGACGCCGTCGCGCCCGAGCACCGCGAACTTGTAGCGCGTGCCGGCGGCGACGTCGGGGAGGAACACCTCCCACACACCGCTCGAGCCCAGCGAGCGCATGGGGTTCCCGGTGCCGTCCCAGTGGTTGTGGTCGCCGACGACGCGGACGCCGAGCGCCGAGGGCGCCCACACCGCGAACGACGTGCCCTGCACGTCGCCCATCGCGCTGGGGTAGGTGTGCTCGTGCGCGCCGAGGACGGTCCAGAGCGTCTCGTGGCGCCCCTCGGCGAGCAGGTGCAGGTCGACCTCGCCGAGCGTCGGGAGGAAGCGGTAGGGGTCGTCGACGGTCTGCGGGTCGCCGCCGTAGGCGACCTCGAGGCGGTAGTCGGGGACCTCGGGGACGTCGAGCACCCCGACGAAGATGCCGCCGTGCTCGTGCTCGAGCGCGGTGCGCACCTCGCCGCTGGTCGTGCGCGCGACGACGGTGATCGAGGTCGCCCACGGGCGCAGCACGCGGACGGTGACGCCGCCGTCGTGCGGGTGCGGGCCGAGGATCGAGTGCGGGTCGTGGTGGCGGCCCTCGACCACCCGGTCGAGGTCGTGGGTCGCCACGGGCGCGCGCTCCGGACCCTTCCGGGCCGGCGGAGCGGCCGGGGCGGCGGGAGCAGCAGGAGCGGCCGGTGCGGCAGGAGCGGAGGGAGCTGCCGCGGGCGCAGCAGGGGCAGCGGGCGCTGCCGGAGCTGCGGGGGCGGGGGCGGCGGGGGCCGGAGCTGCGGGAGCCGGGGCGGCGGCGGGAGGTGCCGGCGTCGCGGGGGCGGCCGGGGGAGCAGGCGGAGCAGCGGGCGCCGGGGTGAACGGCGGCTTCGGGGTGCTCGGGGTCTCTGGCGTCTCAGGCATCAGACTGCTCCGGGTCGGACGTGCACGATGTGGGCGACGTGCTGGTGCGGGTCGAGCCGGACGTAGGGGCGCTCGCCCCACACCCAGGTGTGCCCGGTGACGAGGTCGCGCGCCGCGAAGTTGTCGGTCCAGTGCAGACCGAGCGCGGGCAGGTCGAGCTCCACGACGCCCTCGCGGGCACCGTGCGGGTCGAGCGTGCAGACCACGAGCACGACGTCGTCCCCCTCGCGCTTGCTGAACGCGATGATCTTGTCGTTGCTCGTGGGGTGGAAGCGCAGGTTGCGCAGCCGATGGAGCGACGGGTGCGCGCGGCGGATCTCGTTGAGCCGGGTGAGGTACGGCGCCAGCGAACGGCCGTCGGCCTCCGCGGCGGCCCAGTCGCGGATCCTGATCTGGAACTTCTCGGAGTCCAGGTACTCCTCACTGCCCGGTTTGACCGCCACATGCTCGAAGAGCTCGTAGCCGGAGTACACCCCCCAGGTGGGCGAGCCCATCGCGGCCAGGGCGGCCCGGATCCGGAACGCGGCGGGGCCGCCGTACTGCAGGTAGGCGTGCAGGATGTCGGGGGTGTTGACGAACAGGTTCGGCCGCATCAGGTGGTCGGTCTCGTGGGCCAGCTCGCTGAGATACGCCTCGACCTCCCACTTGGCGTTGCGCCAGGTGAAGTAGGTGTAGGACTGCTGGAAGCCCACCTCGCCCAGCAGCTTCATCATCGGCGGCTTGGTGAACGCCTCGGCCAGGAAGATGACGTCGGGGTCGGTCGCGTTGACCGCGCCGATCAGCCGCTCCCAGAACGCGACCGGCTTGGTGTGGGGGTTGTCGACGCGGAAGATCCGTACGCCGCAGTCCATCCAGTGGTGGACGACGCGGAGCACCTCGGCGAACAGGCCGTCGGAGTCGGCGTCGAAGTACAGCGGGTAGATGTCCTGGTACTTCTTCGGCGGGTTCTCGGCGTAGGCGATCGTGCCATCGGCCCGGTGCGCGAACCACTGCGGATGCTCCTTCACCCACGGGTGGTCCGGCGAGCACTGCAGCGCGAGGTCGAGGGCGATCTCGAGGTCGAGCTCGCGGGCGCGGGCGACGAAGGCCTTGAAGTCGTCGAGGGTGCCGAGGTCGGGGTGGACCGCGTCGTGGCCGCCATCCTCGGAGCCGATGGCCCACGGGACGCCGGGGTCGTCCGGACCGGGCGTGAGGGTGTTGTTGGGACCCTTGCGCGCGGTGCGGCCGATCGGGTGGATCGGCGGGAGGTAGACGACGTCGAAGCCCATCGCCGCCACCGCGGGCAGCCGCTCGGCGGCGGTGACGAACGTGCCCGAGCGCGGCGGGTCGAGGCTGGCGCCCTCGCTGCGCGGGAAGAACTCGTACCAGGAGCCGTAGAGCGCGCGCTCGCGCTCGACGCGCACCGGGATCGCCGGGCCCTCCGACACGTGCTCGCGCAGCGGGTGCTTCTCGAGCACCTCGGCGACCGCGGGGTCGAGCGCGACGGCGAGACGGGCCGGCGCCGGCCGGGCGACGTCGCGCAGCGCGTGGATCGCGTTCTTCAGCGGCTCGCGCACCTTGCCGCGCGGCAGGCCGCCCATCGCCTGCTCGAGGATGAGCGCGCCCTCGCGCAGCTCGAGCTCGGTGTCGATGTCGGCGGGCACCTTGATCTCGGCGCGGTGCCGCCAGGTCTCGACCGGGTCGCCCCACGCCTCGACCGTGAACGTCCAGTCGCCCTCGGCGGTGGGCGTGACCTCGGCGCTCCAGCGGTCGAGCGCGCCGGTGGGCCGCATCGGCGTCGCGACGACGAGGTCGCCGGGTCCGCGCAGGACGACGGTGGCGTTGACGGCGTCGTGCCCCTCGCGGAAGACGGTGGCCGACACGGTGAAGGTCTCGCCGACGACGCACTTGACCGGGCGGGTGCCGTGCGCGACGACGGGGACGACGTCCTCGACGGCGTAGCGGCCGGTGCTCGCGGGTCGGCTCGGAGCCGGCAGGTCGACGGGCTCGGGCACGGTCGGGCTCACCACCTCGACGTCGGTCACGGGGGTCGGCGCGGCCTTGCGACGGGCGCTCGGACGGGCGGCGGAGGCGGGGGTCGTCGTGGCTGCGGGGGTCTGCTCGGGAGCAGGCCCAGAGGCGGAGGACGACGGGCGTCGACGAGGCGGCATCGCCCGCAAGCCTATCGACGTAACGCCATGACACACGCGTGAAACCGGATGGAAGACGACGGGAACTCCGTGGAACCGATGTAACCGGCGGGGGACGGGTGGTACCCCCTCGCCGACGCCCTAGGGTGGCGGGGTGAGAGCGATCCGACGATTCACCGTCCGCACCGTCCTGCCCGCCCCGCTGGAGCCGTTGTCGGCCCTCGCGACCAACCTCCGCTGGTCGTGGCACCCCGAGACCCAGGACCTCTTCGCGCGCATCGACGCCGACCTCTGGGAGTCCGTGGAGCACGACCCGGTCAAGCTGCTCGGCGAGGTGCCGGCGAAGCGCTGGGCGGAGCTCGCCGCCGACGACGACTTCGTCGGCCACGTGAACTGGGTGGCAGGCGGGCTGCAGGAGTACCTCACCCAGGACCGCTGGTACCAGTCGCTCGGCGACGAGGCACCGCGCGCCATCGCCTACTTCTCGCCCGAGTTCGGCATCACCGAGGTGCTCCCGCAGTACTCCGGCGGTCTGGGCATCCTCGCCGGCGACCACCTCAAGTCGGCGAGCGACCTCGGCGTCCCGATCATCGGCGTCGGCCTGTTCTACCGCGCCGGCTACTTCCGCCAGTCGCTGTCGCTCGACGGCTGGCAGCAGGAGGACTACCCGGTCGCCGACCCCGACGGGCTCCCGCTGTCGCTCGTGCGCGAGGCCGACGGCTCGCCGCTCGTCGTCCGCGTCGGCCTCCCCGGCGGCCGCACGCTGTCGGCGCACGTGTGGCGCGCCGACGTCGGCCGCGTCCCGCTGCTCATGCTCGACTCCGACGTCGAGGAGAACGACCCCGCCGAGCGCGACGTCACCGACCGTCTCTACGGCGGCGGCGGCGAGCACCGGCTCCAGCAGGAGCTGCTCCTCGGCGTCGGCGGCGTGCGCGCCGTCCGGGCGTTCTGCCGCCTCACCGGCCACGCCGAGCCCGAGGTGTTCCACACCAACGAGGGCCACGCCGGCTTCCTCGGCCTCGAGCGCATCCGCGAGCTCGTCGGCAGCCAGCAGCTGACGTTCGACCAGGCGCTGCAGGCCGCGCGCGCCGGCACCGTCTTCACCACCCACACGCCGGTGCCCGCGGGCATCGACCGCTTCCCGCGCGAGCTCATCGCGCAGTACTTCGGCGGCGACAACGGCGAGGCCGGCGTGCCGGTCGAGGAGATCCTCGCGCTCGGTGCGGAGGACTACGAGGGCGGCGACCCGACCGTCTTCAACATGGCCGTCATGGGCCTGCGCCTCGGGCAGCGCGCGAACGGCGTGAGCCTCCTGCACGGCGAGGTCAGCCGCGGGATGTTCGCCGGCCTCTGGCCGGGGTTCGACGTCGACGAGGTGCCGATCGGCTCGATCACCAACGGCGTCCACGCCCCGACCTGGGTCGCGCGCGAGATGCGCGACCTGCTCGCGGCGCAGGTCGGCGCCGAGCAGGCGCAGGAGGACCCGGGCTGGCAGTCGGCGGGCAACATCCCGCCGGCCGACCTCTGGGCCACCAAGCGCGTGCTGCGCGAGCGCCTCGTCGCCGACGTCCGTCGTCGGCTGCGCGCCTCGTGGGAGCAGCGCGGCGCGTCCGACGCCGAGCTCGGCTGGGTCGACGAGGTCCTCGACCCCGACGTCCTCACGATCGGGTTCGCCCGCCGCGTGCCGTCGTACAAGCGCCTCACCCTGATGCTGCGCGACCCCAAGCGGCTCAAGGCCATGCTGCTGCACCCCGACCGCCCGGTGCAGCTGGTCATCGCCGGCAAGTCGCACCCGGCCGACGACGGCGGCAAGAAGCTGATCCAGCAGCTCGTGCACTTCGCCGACGACCCCGAGGTCCGGCACCGCATCGTGTTCCTGCCCGACTACGACATCGGCATGGCGCGGCTGCTCTACCCGGGCTGCGACGTCTGGCTGAACAACCCGCTGCGCCCGCTCGAGGCCTGCGGCACGTCGGGCATGAAGGCCGCGCTCAACGGCGGCCTCAACCTGTCGATCCTCGACGGGTGGTGGGACGAGTGGTACGACGGCGAGAACGGCTGGGCGATCCCCACCGCCGACGGCGTCGCCGATGCCGACCGTCGTGACGACCTCGAGGCCGCCGCGCTCTACGACCTCATCGAGAAGAGCGTCGCGTCGCGGTTCTACACCGTCGACGGGTCGGGCCTCCCGGTGCGCTGGCTCACGATGCTCCAGCACACCCTGGCCACCCTCGGCCCGAAGGTGCTCGCGAGCCGCATGGTCCGCGACTACGTCACCAAGCTCTACGCCCCGGCGGCCCGGTCCTCGCGCGACGTCCTCGCCGACGACGCGGCGCTGGCCAAGGAGCTGTCGGCGTTCTCGTCGCGCGCGCGTTCGGCGTGGCCGGGCGTGCGCGTCGAGCACGTCGACGTCGCGGGCGTGGGCGACAGCCCCGAGCGAGGCACCGAGGTCCAGGTGCGCGCCTACGTCGCCCTCGGCGACCTGCGCACCGAGGACGTCCAGGTGCAGCTGGTCAGCGGCCGGGTCGACCACAACGACCGGATCGTGTCGGCGCAGGTGACCCCGCTCGCGCCCGACGAGGAGTACGAGGGCAACCGCTGGCGCTTCGCGTCGTCGGTCACCCTCGAGGCCACCGGCCCGTTCGGCTACACCGTCCGGGTGCTGCCCTACTACGCCGGTCTCGCCGACCCCGCCGAGCTCGGGCTGCAGGCGCTGCCGCGCGTGGCGGCCGCCGAGACCGACGTCGCCCCGCCGACCTACGCGCCGACCTACTAGAGGCCCGTCGCACGACGGCCCCGCCCCTGCTCGCAGGGTGCGGGGCCGTCGTACGTCGTGGGCTAGTCGTGCTCGACGCGGAACAGGCTGACGCTGCGCCCCTGCACGGTCGCGCGGGTGCCGACCTTCTCGGTGGGGAGGTCGGTGCCGGGACGCGGCATCGAGGTGTCGAGGAGGCGGCGGTAGGCGTCGCCGTACGGCGTCTTCGGCAGCAGGACGTCGACCGGTGCCTCGCCGCGGTGCAGCACGATGAGGAACGCGTCGTCGCGCAGCGGGTGGCCGTCCTCGTCGCGGGTGAACAGCTCGCCCGACAGCGCCATCACGAGGGTCTCGGTCGCCGGGTCGTTCCACTCGGTGTCCGTGAGCGGGGTGGCGTCGGCGGTGAGCCAGGCGAGGTCGGCCGGGCGGCCCTCGGCGACCGGGCGGCCGTCGAAGAACTCGGTCTGCCGCAGCGTGGGGTGCACGCGTCGCGCGTTGAGCAGCGCGGTGGTCCAGCGGAGCAGGTCGGCCTCGGGCTCGGTGAGGGTCCAGTCGAGCCAGGAGATCTCGTTGTCCTGGTTGTAGGCGTTGTTGTTGCCGCCCTGGGTGCGACCCATCTCGTCGCCCATGACGAGCATCGGCGTGCCGGTCGAGAGCAGCAGGGTGGCGAGCAGGGCGCGCATGCTCGCCTGCCGCGCCTCGTGGATCGCCGGGTCGTCGGTCGGGCCCTCGACGCCGTGGTTCCAGGAGTTGTTGTTGTCGGTGCCGTCGCGGTTGTCCTCGCCGTTGGCCTCGTTGTGCTTGCGGTCGTAGCTGACGAGGTCGCGCAGGGTGAAGCCGTCGTGGGCGGTGAGGAAGTTGACCGACGCCGCGGGGGAGCGGCCGTGGAAGTGGTCCTGCGACCCGGTGAGCCGCCAGCCCATCTCCGCCGGCACCTCGCGGCCGGGACCGCCGCGCAGCCAGAACCGGCGCACGTCGTCGCGGAAGGTGTCGTTCCACTCCGCCCACGGGGAGCCGAACATGCCGACGCGGTAGCCGCCGGGACCGACGTCCCACGGCTCCGCGATGAGCTTCACCTGGCGCAGCACCGGGTCCTGGTGGACGGCGGCGAGGAACGGCGAGCGCTCGTCGACGTCCATCCGCTCGCGCGTCAGCGCGGTGGCGAGGTCGAAGCGGAAGCCGTCGACGTGCATCTCCGTGACCCAGTAGCGCAGCGAGTCCAGCACCATGCGCAGGACGTCGAGGTCGCCGACGTCGAGGGTGTTGCCGCAACCGGTGGTGTCGACGTAGGTGCCGCTGTGCGGCGCGAGCTTGTAGTGGTCGCGCTCGCCGAGCCCGCGGAACATGAGCGAGGGGCCGTCGGGGCCCCCCTCGCAGGTGTGGTTGTAGACGACGTCGAGGATCACCTCGAGGCCGGCCGCGTGCAGCGCCTTCACCATCGACTTGAACTCGGCCACCTGCGCGCCGGGACGGGAGTCGGCGGCGTACGCCGCGTGCGGGGCGAAGAAGCCGAGCGAGGAGTAGCCCCAGTAGTTGTGCACGCCGCGCGCAGCGAGCGGCGGCTCGTCGACGAACTGGTGCACCGGCAGCAGCTCGACCGCGGTGACGCCGAGCGACACGAGGTGGTCGATCGCCGCGGGGTGCGCGAGGCCGGCATAGGTGCCGCGCAGCGCCTCGGGCACGAGCGGGTGCTGCTTGGTGTAGCCCTTGACGTGCATCTCGTAGACGACGGTCTCGCCCCACGAGGTCTCCGGCGGGGCGTCGTCGCCCCAGTCGAAGGCGTCGTCGACCACGATCGAGCGCGGCACCGCGGCGGCCGAGTCGCGGTCGTCCGGAGTACCCGGGTCGTCGGGCCTCCCCGGGATGAGCACATCTGACCAGCGGACGGCACCGTGCACGGCACGGGCGTAGGGGTCGACGAGCAGCTTGTTCGGGTTGAAGCGCAGGCCCGACTGCGGGTCCCACGGGCCGTGCGCGCGCAGGCCGTAGGCGGTGCCCACCTCGACGCCGGGCAGGAAGCCGTGGTGGACGCCGTGGCTGCGCGCCTCCAGCGGGATGCGCACCTCCTCGCCGGAGATCCACAGGCAGGCCTCGACGAGGTCGGCCGACGGTGCGCGGACGGCGAGGTTGAGGCCCTCCGGCGTCCAGGTGGCGCCGAGCGGCGACGGCGCACCGGGCGGTCGGACGACGTCGTCCTCGTAGGGGTGCCCGTGGTGGGACGCCGTCATGCCTGCCGCTCCTGGAGGTCCATGCGGCGAGCGCCGCGGGGGACAGTCTGCCCCCACGGACGGCGCAGCGCCTCGCGACCCGGCAGGGAGGCCGCGAGGGGCGGGGCTAGGCTCGCGCGCAGGCGACCGGCGCCGTCGAGGAGGTCCGTGGTGAGCGAGTTCGTGCGGTTCGACGTGCAGGACGGCGTGGGGACGATCATGCTCGACCGCCCGCCGATGAACGCGCTGTCCGCCCAGGTGCAGCAGGACATCCGCGGGGCGGCGTTCGAGGCGACCCAGCGCGCCGACGTGCGCGCCGTCGTCGTGTACGGCGGCCCGAAGGTGTTCGCGGCCGGCGCCGACGTCAAGGAGATGGCGGCCTGGTCCTACCAGGAGATGGTCGACCGCTCCGCCGCGCTGCAGGCGTCGTTCACCGCGGTGGCCCGCATCCCCAAGCCCACCATCGCCGCGATCACCGGCTACGCGCTCGGCGGCGGCTGCGAGCTCGCGCTGTGCTGCGACCTGCGGGTGTCGGGCGACAACGCCAAGCTCGGTCAGCCCGAGATCCTGCTCGGCATCATCCCGGGTGCCGGCGGCACCCAACGGTTGAGCCGGTTGGTCGGCCCGAGCCGGGCCAAGGACCTGATCTTCACCGGTCGGTTCGTCCCGGCCGAGGAGGCCCTGCGGAT
>JBGAJT010000134.1:0-8949 GCA_044224785.1 Candidatus Nanopelagicales bacterium
CACTTCACCACCGAGACCCGCACCCGCACGACCAGCGGTGCGCGCTACTCCTGCGTCATGACCGCGCAGGGCGACCCCGGCTACCAGGCCACGTCGGTGATGCTGGGCCAGAGCGCGCTCGCCCTCGCCCTCGACACCGACCGCCTCCCCGGCGGTGGCGGCGTGCTCACCCCAGCCACGGGCCTCGGCGACGTGCTCGTCGAACGGCTGCGCGCCGAGGGCTTCGCCATCGACGTCGCACGCCTCGACCAGCCGACCTGAGCCGCGCCGCGCAGGGTCCTACGACGGGGTCGACGCGAGCGACAGTGCGGCCGAGGGCGCCTCGAGCGCCGCCGCTGGCACCCGACCCGCACTCAGATCCCGAAGAGCTGCACCGTCGTGAGGTAGGCGGACCAGGCCTCCTCGGGATCGTGCAGGCCCCCCGGCTCGGTCAGCGTGGCGTCGGCCCGCGCCCGGATCGCCGCGCCCGGGTCGGGCGCGCAGAGGTCGACGCAGAGCGCCTCGACGACGACCCGCTGGTCGTGGTCGTCGAGCCCGTCGAGCACCAGCCCGTCGTGCAGCAGGGTCGCGGCCTCCTCGAAGATCTCCCGGACCATCGCCGGGTCGACCTCGGGCCGCGCTGCCGCGACCTCCTCGCCGGTCGCGAGCAGCAGGTCGTACGGCGAATGCGTCGGGACGGTGGCCATGCCGCTCAGCCTGCGGGCGACAGATCCCGAGAGCAACCAGGTTCACGCCGTCCCTGCGTGATGACGCCACGCTAGAAGGTGGCCTCATCACCCATCGACGGCACCACTCCGTCGGTGCGTGATGACGCGACGCTAGAAGGGGGCCTCATCACGCATCGACGGCTCAGCGACGACGAACGGCCCGCGTCCCCTCGGGGGCGCGGGCCGTTCGGACGTCCGGGTCTAGCGGAGGAACCCCCAGCGGAAGCCCAGCGCGACGGCCTGGGCGCGGTCGGCGGCGGCGAGCTTGCGGAACAGACGGCGCGCGTGGGTCTTGACGGTGTCCTCGGAGAGGTAGAGCTCGCGGCCGATCTCGGCGTTGGACTTGCCGCGCGACATGCCGTCGAGCACCTGCTGCTCGCGCTCGGTCAGCGAGGGCGGGGCGCCGGCCGGGCGCACGCGCGGGGCCCGGCCGCCGACGCCGTCACGGGTGGAGGCGAGGGAGAGCGCCACGGTCGCGGCGACCTCCTCGCGGCTGGCGTCCTTGGCGACGTACCCGCGGGCACCGCCGGAGACGGCACGGGCGACGCCGTCGGGGTCCTCGCCCATCGTCAGCATCACGACCGCGGCGTCCGGGTGGGCGGCGACGAGCCGGCGCGAGGCCTCGACCCCACCGATGCCGGGCATGCGGACGTCCATGAGGACGAGGTCGGGACGCTCGATCGGGAAGCGCGCGAGCACCTCTTCGCCGCTGCCTGCGGCGGTGACGCGCTCGACGCCCGGGATGGCGCTCACCGCACGCACGATGGTCTGGCGTGCCTGCGGAGCGTCGTCGCAGACGAGAACGGTGGTCATGGCGCTGCGCCTGTCCTCCCGGTCGGGACCTGTCGCTGGGCGCGACTGGTGACAAGGAGTTGTTCGGCAGGTGCGTGACCGGACTTCAGTCGTTCGGCCCAGCGAATCCGCAGGTCAGGTCAGGTCCGGGTGAGGCAACCCTCACCTGGCGACCGCCGCGGATCAGTCCGCGAGCAGGGCGGCGATGTCGGGGCGGGCCAGCCAGTCCTCGGCGTAGCGGCCCGGGAGGTCCTCGGCGATCTGGCGCACGGCGGCCCGGGCGGCCTGCAGCGACGCGCCGCCCTCGGCCGGGTTCGTGGGCGCGACCAGCGCGCCGAGCACGGCCCGCGAGGGCCACACGAGGGGTACGGCGCCGAGGCTCTCGGCCAGGGTGGCGGCGCGACGGAGCGTGACCGCGGCCTCCTCCAGCTCGCCGACCTGCACGAGCGCGACACCCTCGAAGAGCAGCCCCTTCGCGACGTGGCGCGGCGCGCCCGACGCCTCGGCGAGGGTCACCGCGGCGTCCGAGCGCGAGACAGCCTCCTCGGGCCGGTTGCGCAGCAGTGCCACCTCGGCGCGCACCCAGTCCAGGCGCACCCGCTGCCGCCACCAGTCCGCGCGGCCGTCGACCAGCGTCGCGGCGTCGGCCAGCGCGGCGTCGGCCTCGGTGACCTCCTCGAGGCCCACGGCGTCGGCGGCGAGACCGAGCACCGCGTCGAACCGCGCCTCGGCGGCGTCGCCCGCGAGGTCGAGCGCGCGGAGGTCGAGCCGCCGCGCCTCGGCGTGGCGGCCGAGCTGGCGGGAGACGCTGGCGAGGGTGGCCGAGGCGAGGGAGGCGAACAGCCGGCGCTCCGGATCACCGGTCTCCGCCTCGGCGAGCGGCTCGAGGACGACCATGGCGGCGCCGTACCGACCGGCCGCACCGAGGCAGACGCCGAGCAGCCAGACCGCCGCGGTCGCCTCGGCGTCGTGGCCGGAGCCGTGCGCGACCTCGACCGCGCGCTGCAGGGGTGCGACACCTGCGGCCGGACGCCCGTGGAAGGCCGCCCGCTCGCCCGTGGCGAGAAGATCGGTGAGCTCCTCGTCCACGTCCGGGCTCCCCCAGGTCCGCCGGTGCCGGTGCACCGCGCGCTGCGAGCGTATCGGCCGCACCGTCCCGCGGCCGCGCACCCGCGCGGGTGGTGCCTCAGACACCGCTCCCGAGATGGTCCCGGCCGTCCATGCGTGATGACGCCACCTTCTAACGCGGCGTCATCACGCGTCGACGGCGATGGGGCGTCAGACGCCGACGGCCGCGCAGATCCGGGCGAGCGCCCCGACGAGGTCGTCGACGCGCGAGACGCCGGCCGGCAACGACGCGTCCCAGCCGGGGCCGGCGGCGAGCACGAGCGGCGCCGGACGCAGCGACGGCAGGTCCTCGAGCCGGTCGGACCCGTCGGGCCCGGGCATGGTCGACCACACCAGGACCACCGCCGGGCCGGTACGCCGGATCGCCGCGACGAGCGCCTCGCGCGGCACCCGGGCACCGAGCACGCGGGACCCGACGTGGCGCTCCGCGAGACCCGCGGCCACCGCGAACAGCGGCAGGGAGTGCATCTCCTCGTCGGCGCACGCGAGCAGCACCGGGCGGGGGTTGAGCGGCCGGTGCATGCGGGCCACGACTCCGGTGAGCGCGCTGGTGATGGACTCCGACAGCACGTGCTCGACCTCGACGCCGCGGCCGGAGTTCTCCCACTGCCGACCCACGCCGACGAGCACCGGCACGAGCAGGTGGTCCCAGGTCCAGACGACGCCGCGGTGGTCGAGCGAGTCGCGCACGATCGCGGTGCAGGCGACGGAGTCCAGGCTGCTCGCGGCGCGCGCCAGGCCGCGCACCGCCGGGGTCGCGGTCGAGAGCGGGACGACGCGGCCGCCGCCGGGACGGGCCAGCGGCTCGTCGAGCAGTGCGGCGATCTCGGCCGGGTCGCCGGCGTCGAAGCCGGCGAGGTCGGCGAGGTCCGCGAGGCCGGCGGCGCCGTGCGCTCCGAGGTCGTCGGCCGAGGGCGTGAGGCCGACGACGGGAGCGGGGCTCGGGTCGGCGGCGAGCGCGGCACGCGCGGCCTCGGCCGGGGGCGCCCCTGCGTTGACCAGGCGGCGCATGAGGTCCAGGCGCGCGACGTCGAGCGCGCAGTAGCGGCGGTGCGACCCGGCCGTGTGGGTCGAGGGGCCGACGCCGTACCGGCGGTCCCAGGTGCGCAGGGTCGCGGGCGCCACGCCGAGCCGTCGCGCGACGGCGGCGACGGTGAGGCCGGGGGTGCCGGCGGCGGGGGCGGGTTCCAGGCTGGCCATGACGGGCACCAGTGTCGTGCCGCGGGAGCGGTCCTGCCATTCGAGACGCGCCAGGCACCGGGAACGGATCGCGCCAGCCGGAGGTTGAACCTTCAGCGGCTCCGGCACGTCCTTCCCGTAGGGGGAGGTGTCCTGACCTGCGGTGACGCTCCCACGACCGCATCGCGGGACGCCACCTCTGGATCGCGTCACATCTGGTCCAAGAGACCTACTTGACCAACTTATGGCGCGGTTGTACGTTCGGAAGCAACGACGAGAGAAGAGGTGCTGACATGGCCGACGTCTCCCGGCTCCCGGGCCCCAACGCCGACGTCTGGGACTGGCAGCTGCACGGTGCCTGCCGCGGCGAGGACAGCGATCTGTTCTTCCACCCCGAGGGCGAGCGCGGCCCCTCCCGCCTCTCCCGCGAGCTGGCCGCCAAGTCGGTCTGCTCCCGCTGCCCCGTGGTCGCGCAGTGCGCCGCCCACGCGCTCACCGTCCGCGAGCCCTACGGCGTCTGGGGCGGCATGAGCGAGGACGACCGCGAGGCGATCTACCTGCGCCGCCGCATCCCGCAGACCACCGCGACCCAGCCCGCCTTGGTCCCCCGCACCTCCCGGTACGCCGCGGCGCCCACGGCCGCGGCGTACCGGGGTCCGGTCCCAGGCGCTGGAGACGAGCCCTGGTACCACGACGACGAAGCCCCCGTCCGGATCGGACGGGGGCTTCGTCGTGCGTCTGACGGGTGTCAGTGGCCGTGGCCGCCGGGGCCGTGCGAGTGGCCGTGACCGTGGCCCTCGTCCTCGGCGTCCTCCTTCTTCTCGACGACGAGCGCCTCGGTGGTGAGGAGCAGGCCGGCGATGGAGGCGGCGTTGGCGAGCGCGGAGCGGGTGACCTTGACCGGATCGATGACGCCCGCGGTCACGAGGTTGCCGTACTCGTCGGTGGCGGCGTTGTAGCCCTCGTCGTCACCGAGCTCGCGGACCTTGGAGACGACGACGTAGCCCTGCTCGCCACCGTTCTCGGCGATCCAGCGCAGCGGCTCGGCGGCCGCGCGACGGACGATGCCGACGCCGGTCGCCTCGTCGCCGGAGAGGCCGAGGTCGCCCTCGAGCACCGAGGCGGCGTGGACGAGAGCGGCGCCGCCGCCGGCGACGATGCCCTCCTCGATGGCCGCACGCGTCGCGGACACGGCGTCCTCGATGCGGTGCTTCTTCTCCTTGAGCTCCACCTCGGTGTGGGCGCCGACCTTGATGACGCACACGCCGCCGGCGAGCTTCGCGAGGCGCTCGTTGAGCTTCTCGCGGTCCCAGTCGCTGTCGGTGTTCTCGATCTCGGCGCGGATCTGCGCGACGCGGTCGGTGACCGCGGTGTGCTCGCCGCCGCCGTCGACGATCGTCGAGTCGTCCTTGGTGACGACGACACGACGGGCGCTGCCGAGCACCTCGAGGCCGACCTGGTCGAGCTTGAGGCCGACCTCGGCGCTCACGACCTGGGCGCCGGTGAGGATCGCGATGTCCTGCAGGATCGCCTTGCGGCGGTCGCCGAACGCCGGGGCCTTCACCGCGACCGAGGAGAACGTGCCGCGGATGCGGTTCACGACGAGGGTCGAGAGCGCCTCGCCGTCGACGTCCTCGGCGATGATGAACAAGGGCTTGCCGGCCTGGACGACCTTCTCGAGCAGCGGGAGCAGCTCGGAGACGCTCGAGACCTTGCCCTGGACGAGCAGCACGAGGGCGTCGTCGAGGACGGCCTCCATGCGCTCGGCGTCGGTGACGAAGTAGGGCGAGATGTAGCCCTTGTCGAACTGCATGCCCTCGGTGAAGTCGAGCTCCATCGCGGTGCTGCTGGACTCCTCGACCGAGATGACGCCGTCCTTGCCGACCTTGTCGAACGCCTCGGCGATGAGGTCGCCGATCACGCGGTCCTGGGACGAGATGGTCGCGACGTCGGCGATCTCCTCCTTGCCGGCGACCGGGCGGGCCACCTCGAGGAGGCGGTCGCTCACGGCCTTCACGGCCTTGTCGATGCCGCGCTTGAGGTCCATCGGCGCACCGCCCGCGGTGACGACCTTGAGGCCCTCGCGGACCATCGCCTGCGCGAGCACGGTCGCGGTGGTGGTGCCGTCGCCCGCGATGTCGTTGGTCTTGGTCGCCACCTCCTTCGCCAGCTGGGCGCCGAGGTTCTCGTAGGAGTCCTCGAGCTCCACCTCACGGGCGATGGTGACGCCGTCGTTGGTGATGGTGGGCGCGCCCCACTTCTTGTCGATGACGACGTTGCGGCCCTTCGGGCCGAGCGTCACCTTGACGGCGTCGGCGAGCGCGTTGACTCCGCGCTCGAGGCTGCGACGCGCGTCCTCGTCGAACTCCAGGATCTTGGCCATGGGTGCTCAGATTTCCTTCGTGGTCTGGTGACGGGTCCGCCCCGGGGCCCGGAGGCCGCCGGGGCGGATCACGACGTGAGGAGTCGCTGTCGTTACTTGGTGACGACGGCGAGGACGTCGCGGGCGGACAGGATGAGGTACTCCTGGCCGTCGTACTTGACCTCGGTGCCGCCGTACTTCGAGTAGATGACCTTGTCGCCGACGTTGATGTCGAGCGGCAGGCGCTGGCCGTCCTCGAAGCGGCCCGGGCCCACGGCCAGGACCTCGCCCTCCTGGGGCTTCTCCTTGGCGGTGTCCGGGATGACCAGGCCGGAGGCCGTGGTCTGCTCGGCCTCGAGGGTCTTGACGAGGATCCGGTCCTCGAGCGGCTTGATGGTGACCGACACGGTCTGTCCTCCACCTAGATGTTGAGTGGCTGGCTGGCCGTCCGGGGCGTCGTCGCGGGTGCCGCACCGGGCTGGCGCATGGCACTCTCGGGGTGAGAGTGCCAACGGGTCCCACTCTAAGAAGCCGTTAGCAGTCGGTCAACCCGAGTGCCAGCCCCGGCTCCCTCCCGCCCCTGGCCGGTGGCCTCCACGGCGTTCGGCTCTGGCAGGCTGCCGGGCGTGGACCTCGGGACCGTCGGGTGGCTGGCCGGGCCCGACGGGCGCGCGGCGCTGGCGGCGGCGGCGGCGTACGACGACGACGCGCACTCCCGTGCCGCCTCAGGCGACGCCTGGGCCGTGGACCCGCTCCGGGCCGCGTCCGCGCTGCGCTCGGCCCACCCGGGCACCGACCCGGCGCTGCTGTCGGAGGCCCTCACCCAGGTGCGGCTGCGGCGTCGTGCCCGGGCCCGTCTCGGGCCGCTCGCCGACCGGATCCTGCTCACCGAGGACGGTCTCGAGCAGACCACCCGCACGGTCGTGGCCGACCTGAGGGCGCAGCGGTACGCCGCGGCCGGCGCCGGCCACGTCGCCGACCTCGGCTGCGGGCTGGGGCTGGACTCGGCCGCCTTCGCGCGGGCCGGGCTGGCGGTCACCGCCGTCGAGCGCGACCCGGTCGTGGCCGCGCTCGCCCGGCACAACGTGGCGGAGCTCGGCGTCGCCGACCGGGTGGAGGTGGTCGACGGCGACGTCACCGATGCCGCCCTGCTCGACCGCGTCCTGGGCTCTGCCGATGCGGCGTACGTCGACCCCGCACGGCGCGACACCGCCCGGCGCCGCGACGGCCGCAGTGCGCGCGTCACCGATCCGGAGGCGTGGTCGCCGCCGTGGTCGTGGGTCGAGGCGGTCGCCGCGCGGGTGGCGCCGACGGCCCCGAAGGTCGCGCCCGGCGTCGACCACGCGATGGTCCCGGCCGGCGGCTGCGGCACCTGGACGACGGTCGACGGCCAGCTGGTCGAGGCCGAGCTCGCCTGGCCGGCGCTGGTCACCGACGGCGCCCGACGGCGCGCGGTGATGCTGCGCGACGGGAAGGCCGTGACGTGGTCCGCGACCGACGACCTCGCCGACGAGGCCGCGCCCCCGACCGGCGAGGTCGGCGACTGGCTGGTCGAGCCCGACGACGCGCTCATCCGCGCCGGGCTCGTCGGGATGCTCGTGCGCGACCTCGGCGGGAGGCTGCTCGACCCTCGCGTCGCCTACGTGACGTGCGACCGCGACCCGCGTCCCCTCGGCCTGCGGGGCGCCGCCTTCCGGGTACGGCACGCGCTGCCCTACGACCTCCGCGCGCTGCGCGAGCAGCTCGTCGCCGACGAGGTCGGGCACGTCGTGGTGAAGAAGCGCGCGACGTCGCTCGACGTCGACGACGTACGACGGCGCCTCGCGCTGCCGAAGGCGCCCGGCAGCGCGGTCGTCCTGCTGACCCGCATCGGCGACGACCCGTGGGCCTTCGTCTGCGATCCGGTCTAGCTCAGGCCGCCGCGACCCGGGGCACCTCGGGGATCCGAGCCGTGGCGCACGCGACGACGAGGCAGAGCGCCACCGGCGCGAGGAAGATCCCGATGCTCAGGAGGGCCAGCACGCAGAGACCGCCGTACAGCAGCGTGACCACGCAGGCGGCGACGTACTCGGCCGTCGACGAGCCGCGCCGGATCAGCAGGGCCACGAGCAGCGTGACCACGAGCGGGATCGCAGCGAGGACCAGGGCGCCGAAGCCGTTCATCTGCACCAGCGTCTCTGTGCTGTGCTCCACCGGCGCAGGGTCCGCGCCCTCGGCGGTGGCGGCCTGCGACTCGCTGCTGTAGACCGGCGCGACGAGTGCGAGGACCAGCAGGGCGAGGCTGACCAGCGCGGCAGCGACGAGCGCCACGGTCGCGGGCAACGTCCAGGGTCGAACCATGCCGACCACCCCCTGGCCGCGAGTGTCCTCGCCGGGGCGGTGCGGCGCCAGAGCCTGCTCCGCCTAGATGCGGTAGCGGTCCCAGCCGCGGTCGACCTGGACGCGGAACGCGTGCGTGGCGCAGGAGATGCAGGGGTCGTAGTTGCGGATGGCCTGCTCGCAGCGGGCCTGCAGCACGTCGTCGTCGAGCGCGATCCCCGCCTGCGCCACCTGCCAGTGGTCGCGCTCGACGGCGCGCTGGTTCTGCGACGTCGGCGGCACGATCGTCGCGCTGATGATCGTGCCCTCGTCGTCGATCTCGTAGCGGTGGTAGAGCAGCCCGCGCGGGGCCTCGCTCGCACCGTGGCCGACACCGGCCCGCGGTACGACGGGGACCGCGGGCGCCGGCGGCGGGACGTACTCGTGGACGAGGCGCAGCGCCTCCTCGCACGCGGTCAGCAG
>JBGAJT010000135.1:0-8910 GCA_044224785.1 Candidatus Nanopelagicales bacterium
GAGGCTGGCCCTCGACCTGCAGGGTGCCGCGGCTGCCGACGGCGAACGGCCCGTCGAGGGTCACGGCCTGCAGGCCGCTGTCCCACTCCAGCCACCGGTCGACGTCGGCGTACAGCGGCCAGACCTGCTCCGGCGTCGCCGTGGTGGCGACCGTGTGCGTCCACTCGAACATCTCGACTCCTTCGATAAGTGCGCTTAGTGATATGAATACTAAGCACGCATAGCAATAGTCGTCAAGCAGGTCGATCGGGGTCGTGCGCGAACGCGACGACGGTGGAGTCGGGACCGTTGGTGCGGCAGAAGCTCCCGACGACGACGACGACGACGACGGCGCGTGCGTCGGCGAGCGCGGCGCAGCCGAGCGCCCGCCGCGCGGGGATCAGCCCTGGATCGGGTCGAGGGTCTCGCGGCCGCCGAGGTAGGGACGCAGCGCCACGGGCACGCGCACGGAGCCGTCGGCCTGCTGATGGTTCTCCAGCAGCGCGACGATCGTGCGGGTGATCGCGACGAGCGTGCCGTTGAGGGTGGCGAGCGGGCGCACGCCGTCCTCGTCGCGCATCCGGATCCGCAGGCGGCGCGCCTGGAACTCGGTGCAGTTCGACGTCGAGGTGACCTCGCGGTAGCGCTCCTGGCTGGGCACCCACGCCTCGATGTCGAACTTGCGCGCGGCCGACGATCCGAGGTCGCCCGACGCGACGTCGATGACGCGGTACGGGATCTCGAGGGAGTCGAAGAACTGCCGCTCCCAGCCGAGCAGCCGCTGGTGCTCCTCGACGGCGTCGTCGGGGTGCGCGTAGGAGAACATCTCGACCTTGTCGAACCAGTGCACGCGGAAGATGCCGCGGGTGTCGCGACCGCCCGACCCGGCCTCGCGGCGGTAGCAGGGCGAGTAGCCGACGTAGCGGCGCGGGAGCGACGACGCGTCGAGGATCTCGTCGGAGTGGTAGGCCGCGAGCGGGACCTCGGCGGTGCCGACGAGTGGCCGAGGAAGCCGGTGCCCTCCATCGCCGCGGGCTTCACCAGCGCAGGCGGGATGACGGGCGTGAAGCCGTTGCCGCACGCCAGCGCGATCGCGTGGTTGACCAGGGCGAGCTCGAGCAGCGCACCGACGCCGGTGAGGTAGTAGAAGCGCGAGCCGCTGACCTTCGCGCCGCGCTCGATGTCGATCGCGCCGAGGATCTCGCCGAGCTCGACGTGGTCGCGGACCTCGATGCCCTCGGCGGCGAAGTCGCGGCGTACGCCGACCTCCTCGACGACGGTGAAGTCGTCCTCGCCGCCGACCGGTGCCGCGGGGTCGACGAGGTTGGAGAGCTCGGCGACGAGCGACTGCGTCTCGGCGTCGGCGGTGTCGCGCGCGGTCTCGGCCGCCTTGACCCGCTCGGCGAGGCCGGACGCCTCGGCCATGAGGGCGTCGAGCTCGGCCTGGACGGCCGGCTTCTCGTCGTCGCCGGCCTTCTTCAGCCGGCCCTGCAGCGGACCGATGCGCTTGCCGAGCTCCTTCTGCTCGTTGCGCAGCGCGCCGTAGGACACCTCGGCGGCGCGACGCGCCTCGTCGGCGGCCACCAGCCGGTCGACGATCGACTCGTCCTCGCCACGGGCGCGCTGCGACGCACGAACTCGGTCAGGGTCCTCGCGCACAACCTTGAGATCGATCACGGCCCGAGCCTAGTGCGCACCGCCAGCACGATTCAGCGCGCACCGATCCCCGGGAACATCCACGTCACTGCCGGAATGCACGGCTTCTACGCCCTGAACGACGCATTCGGGCAGTGACGTCGTGGTGGACCGGGCGGGTCAGAGGTAGAGGCCGCCGCTGCGCTCCTGGGGGGCGTCGCCCGGGGGCTGGCCCGGGGCGCCGCCGGGGCCGAGGGCGCGGCGGCGCATCTGCTCGAGCTGGGCCTGCGCGGCCATCTGCTGGGCGAACAGCGCGGTCTGGATGCCGTGGAAGAGGCCCTCGAGCCAGCCGACGAGCTGGGCCTGCGCGATCCGCAGCTCGGCCTCGGTGGGGATGCGGTCGTCGGTGAACGGCAGCGAGAGCCGCTCGAGCTCCTCGACCAGCTCGGGGGCGAGGCCGTCCTCGAGCTCGGCGATCGAGCGGCGGTGGATGTCGCGCAGCCGGGTGCGCGACTCCTCGTCGAGCGGCGCGGTGCGCACCTCCTCGAGCAGCTGCTTGATCATGCTGCCGATCCGCATGACCTTCGCAGGCTGCTCGACGAGGTCGGCGACCGAGGTCTCGCGCGGCTCGTCGGGGTCGGCGGGCGCCGGCAGGTAGCCCATCGGCTGGCCGTCGGGTCCCACCACCACGATGCGCTGGTCCTCGCCGTCGGGCTCGTGCTGCTGCTCGGTCATGCCCGCCATCCCATCACAGCGGCTGCAGGCACGCACCGGCCTCGCGGGCGCCACGGCGTACGCCGGATTACCGGGTGCTCGCGCCTGCGTGATCCAATACCGGCGTACAGCGCGTCGACGTGACGCGCACTGGCGGATCCCGTGAGGGGTGAGAGCACCGGACCCGAGCGGGCACCGGGCTGCGCGAACGTCGTAAGGAGACGTCACGTGGACTACAACTGGCTGTTCCCGGGTGCGGAGGCCCGCCCCGTCGGTGGCAAGGGCTGGGGCTCGTTCGCCGTCGAGCCGATCCCCGCCGGCACGGTCGTCGCCGGCTTCGGCGGCTGGTGCGTCGACTACGAGACGCTCTCGACCTTCAGCCACGATCGCCAGGGCCGCTCGATCCAGGTCGCCGAGGACCTCTACCTCGTGTCCGGCGACACCCCCGAGCCCGGCGACATGCTCAACCACTCGTGCGCGCCGTCGTGCGGCCTGCTCGGCGCGAGCGTCCTGGTCGCGATGCGCGACATCGCCGTCGGCGAGGAGCTCACGTTCGACTACGCGACCTGCGACTCGAGCGACTACGACGAGTTCGAGTGCCTCTGCGGCGAGCCCGCCTGCCGCGGGGTGGTCACCGGCCTGGACTGGACCAAGCCCGAGCTGCAGGCCAAGTACGCCGGCTGGTTCTCGCCCTACCTCGCCCGCCGCATCGCCGCCCTGCCCGCCGGCTAGCCACGCACCTGGTCGTCCGGCCCCGGTACGAACCACCGGACGCGCTCGGCGACCTTGTCGAGGTCGCCCATGTGGCCCTCGTCGGCCCGCCTGTCCTCCACGGCGTACGGCACGTGCGCCACCAACCACTCCCCGTGGGCCGCCGGCACGAGGACGTCGGTGACGCCGTAGGCGATTTGGACGGGGATCTCGATCTCGGACAGCTCGAAGCCCCAGTCCGGGTCGGTGAACGACAGGTCGTCGTCGATCCACCCCTCCGGGCCACGACGGCACATCTCGGCGACGCTCTGCCGGATGCTCTCCGCCACCTCGGGCCGCGACATCGCCGCGCGGTCGGCCTCGGAGAGCTGGAAGTCGCCGAGGAGGGTGGCCGGGTCGACCTCGACGCGCTCCAGCATCCCCGCGAGCTCCACCTCCATCCAGGCGCGGAGCGGCTCCTCGCCCTCGAGCGCGAGGCCGAACTCGTGCACGTTCATCGGGTCCATGCCCGCGAGCCAGTCGAGGCCCTCCGACCCGTACGGCGCGATGCCCACGTCGCACTGCGCGCGGTGGATGCGGGGCCCCAACCGCGCCGCGACGGCCAGGGCGTGCGGTCCCCCGCCGGATCCGCCGGTCACCGACAACCGCTCGATGCCCAGGTGCTCGAGCAGCTGGACGACGTCGTCGACGCAGTGCACGATCTGGCGGCCCTTGAGCCGGTCGGACTCGCCGTACCCGGGGCGGTCGTAGGTGATGAGCCGCGCTCCCTGCTCGAGGTACAGGCTCTCGTCGGGATAGCGGTCGTACCGGCTGCCGGGCGTCCCGTGCAGCGACAACAGCGGGAAGCCGTCCGGGTCGCCGAACTCGGCGAAGCACAGGCTCCTGCCGTCGCGGAGGGTGACGTGCTGACGGGACCGGTCGCTGCTCATGGCCGTGATGATGCTCCCGGCCGGCCGCTGCGGGAGCGGTTCGTCGAAACGCGAGCGACATCCCCTGGCCGCGCGAGGATCCTCGATCGGGTGAGCCTGTCCACCCGACCGCTGCGCTACGTCGACGGCGTCGTCCATCCCGACGACCTCGCCGAGGCGACCCGCGTGATCCTCGAGGGCGAGGCCGCGGTCGTCGACACCCCGGACACGACCGCGGACGACGTCGTCCACCTCCTCACGGTGTCGTCCACGGACCGCGAGCGCACCGTCTTCCTCGTAGGCGACGACGGCGACGTCGTGGGGCTGCTGCGGCTCGACAAGGACCCGTTCGAGCAGGTCACGCAGCTCGACGTCATCACGCTGCCGTGGCCGCAGAGCCGCGAGCTGCGGGCCGAGGCGCTCGCCCTCGGGCTGCAGGGAGCGCGCGAGCACCGCGACGAGGCGGGTTCGTCTGCGTGGAAGGCGCGCGCCGGGATGTACGTGCAGGACACGGCATTCGGCGAGGTGCTCACCGGGGCCGGGATGGTGCCGGCACGCCGGTTCTTCCAGATGTCGATCGACGCGAGCTCGCCCGAGATCCCTGACACGATGCCGCTGCTGCCCGACGGCGTCGAGATCCTCGCGCGCGACGACGACGAGTTCCGGCGCACCGTCTACGAGCTCGACCGGGTGGCGTTCGCCGAGCACTGGGGCTACGCCGACTACCCGTACCCCGAGTGGATCGAGCACATGACGGCGTCGCCGTCGTTCGACCCGTCGGACTGGTGGCTGGCCACGGTCGACGGCGTACCGGCGGGCATCTGCCTGCTGAGCAACAGCCGCGCCGAGCTCGGCGAGGGGTACGTCGGAATCCTCGGCGTGCTCAAGGAGTTCCGCGGTCGCGGCATCGCGCGGCTGCTGCTGCGCCGCGCGTTCGTGCACTACCGCGAGCTGGGGCGCAGAGCGATCGCTCTCGGCGTCGACGCCACCAACACCACGGGTGCGGTCGCGCTCTACGAGAAGGTCGGAATGCGGCCCGCGCTGGTCTTCGAGGTCTACGAGCACGACCTGTCCTGAGGTGCACCGCGCGAACCCGGGCGACACGGGATCGCTCGGCGGAGCATGCTCGCGGGCATGACCGACCTGAACGTGCGCCCGCTGCGGCGCGACGCCGACGACCAGGTTCTCCCGGCCGACCTCGATGCCATGGTCGAGCTGTTCGCCGCCTTCGAGTCCGCCCGCCTGGGCTACGTCGAGACCACGCGCGCCGAGGTGCTCGCCGCGATGGCGGTGCCGCGGTTCTCGCGCGAGGAGACGGTGCTGCTCCTGGACGGCGAGGGCGAGCGCGTCGTGGGCGCCGTGTTCGTGATGACCCGGCCCGACGGCAAGGACGTCTACACCGACAACGCGGTGCGGCTCGGCGCCGAGGAGCGACGGCTGCTCGAGGCGTGCACCCACCACGCGGTCGCCGCGGCCCGCCGGATCGCGGCGGCCGACGGACGCGAGGGGTGGACGCTGCGCACGGGGTGCGCGTCGGGCGACGACGTCTCGGCCGAGGTGCTGACCTCGCGCGGGCTCACCGAGGTGCGCCGGTTCTACCGGATGCGCATCCCCGCCGACTCCCCCGCGATCCCGGCCGTGCGCCCGCCGCTGCCCGACGGTGTCGAGCTGGTCGTGCGCGACGACGAGGAGACCCGTCGGGCGATCTGGTTGGTCGACGACGAGTCGTTCCTCGACCACTGGAACTACACGCCGATCTCCTACGACGACTGGTGGGAGGACATGTCGGCCGGCGCCACCCGCGACCCCGACGGGTGGTGGCTGCTGCGCGTCGACGGCGAGCCCGCGGCGATGCTCGTCCTCGACGACAGCCAGGCGGAGAACGGCGACGGCTACGTCGGCGTCCTCGCCGTACGACGTCCCTGGCGCGGGCGCGGTCTCGCCACCTGGTTGCTGCAGAGCGCGTTCGTGCGCGAGCGCGACCGTGGCCGGGCCGGCATCCAGCTCTCGGTCGACGCCTACAACCTCACCGGTGCCGTCCGCCTCTACGAGTCGGTCGGCATGAGCCCCGCGCACGTCCGCGTCGGCTTCGCGCTCGACCTCTGACGCGGCCCGGTCGGTGGCGCAGGGGCTTGACAGCGCTTCTGCCGCAAGGCGTCTCATCGGTGCCGCCGTACCCGGGGGGCTCGTCGGCGGACAGCCGGAAACGCGCGCGACAGCGGGCCGGGTCCTCTGGTTCCGTGGACCCATGGACCTCGCGCCCCTCCTGCCCGACGGGCTCACCCACCGCCGGCCCGCCCTGACCGACGCCGGCATCCCCGTGCCCGAGGACCTCGAGGCGATCCTCGGCCTGTGCCGCGCCGCCGAGGAGCGGGTGATCGGGGAGAGCGACACGACGGCCGACGAGGTCGTCGAGATGTTCACCCTGCCGATGACCGACCTCGAGCACACGCTCATGGTCCACGACGGCGACGACCTGGTCGGGTTCGTGTGGACGGAGTGCGATGCGTCGACGGGCGAGTCGTGGCTCGACGTCTACGTCGGCTCCGGGCGCGGCGACCTCGCCGACGCGCTGGTCGCCTTCGGTACCGGGCTCGCGGCCGAGCACGCCGCGGCGCACCCAGGGATCGAACGGTGGAGCCTGCGCTCGGGGTGCTTCGCCGACGACACCGAGACCTCCGGCGCGCTCGGGCGCGGCGGTTTCGAGCGGGTGCGCCGGTTCTGGCGGATGCGCATCGACCTCGAGGGCTACGACGCGGCGGAGCCCGAGCTCCCGCCCGGCGTCGAGATCCTCGACGGTCTCGACCCGCGCTACCGGCGTGCGACCTACGAGGTGCAGAACACGGCGTTCGACGACCACTGGAACCACACCACCCGGCCGTTCGACGAGTGGTTCTCCTTCTTCGACCAGGCCTACCTCGACCCGACCGGGTGGTGGCTGCTCACCGTCGACGGCGAGCCCGCCGCGGTGTGCATCCTCGACGACAGCCGGCGCGAGATCGGCGAGGGCTACGTGCGCTCGCTCGGCGTCCTGCGCGATCACCGGGGGCAGGGCCTGGCGAAGCTGCTGCTGCAGAGGGCTTTCACGCGGTACGCCGAGCGCGGCCTGCGCGGCGTGCAGCTCGGCGTCGACAGCACGAGCCCGACGGGCGCGAACCACCTCTACGAGAGCGTCGGCATGCGCCCGCACCGCGTCATCGACGCGTGGGCGCTCTGGCTGCCGGCCGCGGTCCCCGCCGAGGTGTGACGGGCGCGCTCGCCGTCCGGCGTCAGGCGACCCGGGCGGGGACGGCTGCCGCCCTCTTGAGCAGCCCGGAGGCGACCGAGTAGCCCAGCAGGGTGCCGAAGCCCATCTGGGTCATGAGCCAGAGCAGGTCGGTGGCCTGCCACTCCTGCTGCACGAGCCCGTCGGCGACTCGTCGCACGAACACACCACGGATCTCGACCGCCTTGCCGGTCGCCGGCGCGCCCATGAACTTCCCGGTCTACCGCGCGTGCGTCACGAACCGCACGGACACCAGGCCGCCCTGGCTCACCACGTGCGTGAAGTCCATCGTCATGCCCTCCATGGCGCCCTTGAGCGCCTGCATGAAGCCGATGTACTCGTCGCGCGAGTACGGCGTCCCGAGATCGCCGTCGTAGGTGAAGCCTGGGGCGAGGAGCGAGTCGAGCCGCGCCCAGTCGCCGTCGAGGATCGCGGTGGAGACGCCCAGGGCGGTGCGGGCGTCGGGGTCCAGGGTCGTCAGGTCGAGGCTCATGCCGGAGAGAATGATTGAGAAGCGCAACGATTGTCAAGCACAACGATAGTCGTGCCCAACGGCTGGACTACGATGCTTCGCATGGCCGTCACGCCGCTGCAGCTGCCCACCGCGCTCACGTCCCACATCGGCTACCTGGGGATCCTGGTCGGGCAGCGGACCCAGCGCGACTTCGAGGCCGCGATCGCCCCGCTCGACCTCGTCCCCGCCCAGTACGACTACCTGGCCACCCTCGCCGAGCACGGCCCCCAGTCGCAGCGCGCCCTGGCCGACGTCCTCGACGTCGACCCCGCACGGATCGTCGGGCTCACCGACCAGCTCGAGGGCCGCGGCCTGGTCACCCGCACCACCGACCCGGCCGATCGGCGTCGCAACCTCGTGGGGCTCACCCGCAAGGGCACGTCGCTGACGGCGCGCGCCGCACGGATCGCCGCCGACCTGGAGGACGAGATCACCGCCGACCTCTCCACCCGCGAGCGGACCGAGCTGCGACGCCTGCTGCAGCGCGTCGCGCTGCCCGCCTCCTGAGCCGGCGGCACGGGTCAGACGGCGAGGAGGACCTTGCCGACGTGCTCGCTGGCGGCCATCACGCGGTGCGCCTCGGCGGCGTCGCTCATCGGACCACGCGGTCGATCACGGTGCGGATCCGCCCGTCGGCGACCATCGGCCACACGTCGGCGGCGACGCGCGCGCAGATGGCCGCCTTCTCCGCGGTCGGCCGGGCGCGCAGCGTGGTGCCGCGCACCTGGGCGCGCTTGGACATGAGGCGGCCGAGGTCGAGCTCGCCCTTCGCGCCGCCCTGCAGCCCGATCACCTGGAGCCGGCCGCCGACGGCGAGCACGTCGACGTTGCGCGGCAGGTACGCCGCACCCATGTTGTCGAGGACGACGTCGGCACCGTGCCCGTCGGTGGCCCGGCGCACGGCGTCGCCGAAGGCCTGCTGGCTGTCGTCGACGAGGAGCTCGCCGCCGCGCTCGCGGCACCGCGCGAGCTTCGCGGGCGCGCGCCCAACGATCCCATCGAGCCGTGGGAGGAGCTGCGCGACGACATCGAGATACCTGCCGCCGTGCGCGAGGACCACGCCCGCCGACGTTCGGCCTGGCTTGCCGAGCAAAGCCTGCCGGCGACCGATAACGCCGAAGCATCCACCACCGCCGCGCCAGGCGCAAGCGCGGCCGCCACCGCAACGCGCAGGAAGCGGGCAT
>JBGAJT010000136.1:0-8855 GCA_044224785.1 Candidatus Nanopelagicales bacterium
GAGATGTAGGTCTCGTCCGGGTGAATGCTGGACCCCTCGCCCGCGCCCGCGCCGACGTAGAGCATCTGGCCGTGGATGCCCACGCCCATGACCACGTCGGGCTCCACCCCAGGGTGGTACCAGTAGGACCGGTAGCGGCCGCCCGACATGTTCTCCGCGAAGTCGCCGCGCGCCCAGGTCTCGGGGTCCCCGTTGTGCACGAGGTCGTCGACGAACCACTCGGGCACGACGCCCTCTCCCCCGCGCGCGACCATGAGCCCGAGGCGCGCGAGGTCGCGGGGTACGACGCACAGCCCGCCCGCGGCGCGCGGCGTGCCCTCGCGGTCGACCGTGACCTCGGCGTCGTGCTCGGCACCGATAGGCGCCCACAGGTAGGTCGACACCGCCTCGGCCCAGGTCGTCCCCGCCGCCCGCGCGCACACCCAGCCCATGAGGTCGGTCGTCGGCGAGAGGTAGCGGAAGCTCTGGCCGTGCTCGCCCTCCGGCGCGCGCGAGGCCAGGAAGCCCTGCAGCGACAACGCGTCCTCGGGTGCGGGGTACCAGCCGGCGGCGTGCCGGTAGGCCACGACGTCGGGCCCGGGCGTGTAGTCCTCGACGAAGGCGTACGACGCCTCCATGTCGAGCACCTGCCGCAGGGTCGCGTCGGCGAAGCCGCTGCCCGCGATCTCGGGCAGGTAGTCGACCGGCGAGGCCGACAGGTCGAGCTTGCCGGCCCCGGCGAGCGCGCCCGCGAGCAGACCCGTCACCGACTTCGTGACGCTGAAGATCAGGTGCGGCTCGTCGTCGCGCACTCCGTCGCGCAGCCAGTCGACGAGCAGGTGGTCGCCGTGCAGCACGACGAGCGCGTCGCGCTGGTGCCCGAGCAGCTCGCGCGCCGGCATCCGGCCCCACTGCGTCTCGACCTCGACGTCGAGCAACTCGGGCCGCGGGGCGGGCGTGAGCGCCCGCACGTCGTCGCCGCGGCGGATGCGCTCGGTGGGCACGAGCTCGCGCGTGTGGCGGAACGACCAGAAGACGTTGCCCGGCTGCAGCCAGGTGTGGAGCGTCGGACGCGCGCTCATGCACCGATCCCTTCGTGGATGAGGGCGAGCGTACGACGCGTCACCCGTGCCGCGGGCGCACCTTCGGCGACCGCCAGCGCGGCGGCGCGCACGACACCCGACACCAGCGCCGCGGTCAGCGCCGGGTCCGGCGTCCCGAGCGCCTTGAGCGCGTCGACGAGCGGTGCGGTCTGCGCGCGGTGCAGCTCGTCCATGCGCGCCTGGCAGTGCTCGGGCAGGTCGGCGCCGGCGAGCGCGCGCAGCGAGCGGTGGGTGCGGTCGCCCGCGAGCCGCAGGGCGGTGGTGACGTACGCGTCGACCTGCTCGGCCGGCGTGGCGGCCGCAGCCATCGACGTGCGCAGCTGCTCCGTGGCGCGCGGGAACGCGTCCTCGACGACCGCGGCGACGATCGCCGGCGACGAGGCGAAGTACTGGTAGACGCTCGAGCGCGCCAGCCCGGCGCGGGCACCGACCGCGGCCGGCGTGACGGCCTCGACACCCTGCTCGGCCAGCAGCTCCTCGGCCGCCGCGAGCAGCGCGGCACGGCGCTGGGCGTGGTGCTCGACCACCGTGGGCGCATCGATCCGTGGCACGGGCACCTCCGTTGCTTTCCCGACACTACTGTCGATAAGATACCGACATGAACGTCGATAACACCACCCCGGACGCCGCGCCGCTGACCCGAGCCCCCCACCGCTGGTGGGCGCTGGTCGCCGTGGCCCTCGGCGTCTCGCTCATCATCATGGACGCGACCGTCGTCAACGTCGCGCTCCCCTCGATCATCGAGGACCTCCACCTCGACGCCACGCAGGCCGAGTGGATGAACGCCATCTACTCGCTCGTGTTCGCGGCGCTGCTGCTGACCGTCGGCCGGGTCGGCGACATCTTCGGCCGCAAGCGGCTGTTCCTCATCGGCATGGTCGTGTTCGTCCTCGCGAGCATCCTCGCGGGCTTCGCCGGCGGGCCGAACCCGCTCATCGCCGCGCGCCTGCTGCAGGGCCTCGGCGCCGCGATGATCCTGCCCTCGACGCTGTCGACCCTCAACGCCGTCTTCGTCGGGCGCGAGCGCGCCATCGGCTTCGCCGTCTGGGGCGCGACCATCGGCGGCATGGCCGCCATCGGCCCGCTCGTCGGCGGCTGGCTCACGACGTACCAGACCTGGCGCTGGGCGTTCTGGATCAACGTGCCCGTCGGCCTGGTGGTCCTCGCCCTCATCGTCTGGGCCGTCCCCGAGACGCGCGACGAGTCGTCGCCGCGCAAGCTCGACCTCTACGGCGTCGTGCTCTCGACGATCGGCATGGCCGGCATCGTGTTCGCCCTCATCGAGGGCCAGAACTACGGCTGGTGGCGCCAGGACGACGGCTCGATCTCGCCGGTGCCGATCGCGATGGCCGTGGGCGTCTCGTTCCTCTGGCGGTTCTGGGTCGTGCAGCGCAAGCGCAAGGCCGCCGGGAAGATCGTGCTGGTCGACCTCGGGCTGCTCGACGTCCGGTCGTTCCGCTTCGGCTCGATCGCCGCGCTGATCGTCGCCCTCGGCGAGTTCGGCCTCCTCTTCACGCTGCCCCTCCTGCTGCAGAACGCGCTCGGGTTCTCCGCGCTCGGCACCGGCTGGCTCATCGCCGCGCTGGCGATCGGCACGTTCGTCATCAGCGGTACGACGCCGCAGCTCACCCAGCGCTTCGGCGGCCGCGCTGTCGTCCGTGCCGGTCTGGCCACCGAGGCGATCGCCATCGCCGGCCTCGCGGTCACGCTGTCGTCGTCGATCAGCGGCTGGCTCATCGCGGCGTGGCTGTTCCTCTACGGCATCGGCGTCGGCATGGCCACCGCGCAGCTGACCAGCGTGATCCTCGCCGAGATCCCGGTGGCCGAGTCGGGTCAGGCGTCGGGCGTGCAGAGCACCTTCCGCCAGCTCGGCTCCGCGCTCGGCGTCGCCATCCTGGGGACCCTGCTGCTGACCACCCTCGGCCGCGCGACGACGACCCAGCTCGAGGCCGCCGGCGTCCCGGCCGCCGCCTCCCAGCAGGTGGTCGACGCCGTCACGGGATCGGCCGGCGCGGTGATCCCGAGCCTGCAGGCCAACCCCGAGACCGCGGTCGCCGGCGACGCCGCGGCCGCCGCCATGATCGACGCGAGCAAGGTCACCACCGGCCTCGCCTCGCTCGTGGTGCTGATCGGCCTGGCGGCCACCTGGGCGCTCCCCTACGTCCCGCCGCCCGCTGCCGAACCGAGGTCGTCGAGCCGCCGCCGCGGCCGCAAGCGCTCCGCCGACGACGGCGACACCTCCGACGGCGCACAGCCCGACGAGGAGCCCGACACGGCTGCGGCCTGACCCGCGAGCCCTCCGCGCACGTCCCGACGGCGCCGGCGTCACCGATCCGTGACCCCGGCGCCGTCGTTCGTCGCCGGGACTCGGCTGTTTCTCAGGCTTCGCACAGTTTCCTGGCCTGTGATGACGGGGTACGGATGACGACGTACGCCGACGGCACGTGAGAGGCAGCGATGACGACCCCCACCTTCGACCCGAACCAGGGACCGACGGACGCCTGGAACTCCCCGCTCTGGGGACGCCCCGACACCGTCGGCGGGTACTGGAACGACCAGCCGGTCGCCGACCCGCAGCTCGCGGCGCCGGCCCCGCTGCCCGCGCCGAAGAAGACCTACGGCGGCATGATCCTCGGGATCGCCGCGGTCCTCGTCGCCGCTCTCGTCGGCGTCGGCATCGTGAAGGCCCTCCCCACCGACGACGCCACGAGCGCGCTGCCCTCGACGTCGCCGAGCTCCTCCGCCCCCGCGAACCCGGCGCCCTCGGCCAGCGACCCGGCCCAGGGCCAGGGCTCGGGCGACGACGGCGCGCTCAGCCCCGACGACGGATCCCTGCCGACCCTGCCCGCCATGCCGGGCCTCCCCGGCTCCGGCCAGGGCAGCGACGACGGCGGCAGCAGCACCTCGTCGGGCACGACGAAGTACCAGGACGCGGTCGACAAGGTCGCGCCCGGCCTGGTCAACATCACGACCGCCGTCGGCTACGACGGCAACGAGGCCGCCGGCACCGGCGTCGTCCTCACCTCCGAGGGCCTCGTGCTCACCAACCACCACGTGATCGCCGGCTCCACCTCCATCAAGGTCGCCGTCGCCGGGACCACGAAGACCTACACGGCCAAGGTCGTCGGCTACGACGCCACGCACGACATCGCCGTGATCCAGCTGCAGGGCGCCTCGGGCCTCACCGTCGCGCCGCTCGGCGACTCCGACACCGTCAAGGTCGGCGACGTCGTCATCGGCCTCGGCAACGCCGGCGGCAAGGGCGGCAAGCCGATCCCCGCCGACGGCAAGGTGACCGGGCTCGACAAGTCGATCACCGCCATGAACTCCGAGAGCGGCACGTCGGAGGACCTCAGCGGCCTCATCGAGACCGACGCGGCGATCCAGCCCGGCGACTCAGGCGGCGCGCTCGTGAGCCGCGACGGCAAGGTCATCGGCATCGTGACCGCCGGCTCGATCAGCGGCGGCCGCACCACCAGCGCCACCGACGGCTACGCCGTCCCCGTGAACCAGGCCCTCGAGATCGCCCAGCAGATCCGCGACGGCAAGGCCTCGGCGACGGTGCACATCGGCGAGAGCGCCTTCCTCGGCATCCAGGTGTCGACGTCGTCCGCGTCGAGCACCAACGGCGTCCGGGTCTCCGGCACCGTCTCCGGCTCGGCGGCCGAGAAGCTCGGTCTCAAGGCCGGCGACCGGATCACCGCGCTCGACGGCCGCAAGGTCACCGACAACGCGTCGCTCCGCGCGATCATCGCGCCGCACCACCCCGGCGACACGGTCTCCATCACCTGGACCGACACCTCCGGGCGCAGCCACAACTCGAGCATCACCTTCGGGACGGGGCCGGTCGCATGACGTCGAGCCCGTTCCGCCCCGACCCCACGCCGTACGACTCGCACGAGGAGAGCCCCGTGACCAACCCCGAGACCACCCCGGTCGTGACCGACCCGACCACGCTGCTCGCCGAGGCCGTGCGCCAGGTGAAGAGCGTCGTCGTCGGCCAGGACCGCCTCGTCGAGCGCGTCATGGTGTCGCTCCTCGCCAACGGCCACGTCCTCATCGAGGGCTACCCGGGCCTGGCCAAGACCCTCACCGTCGCCACGATGTCGCGCGTGATGGGCGGGTCCATGACCCGCATCCAGTTCACGCCCGACCTCGTGCCCGCCGACCTCGTGGGCACGCGCATCTGGCGCCCGTCGACCGAGGACTTCGACATCGAGTGGGGCCCGATCTTCGCCAACCTCGTCCTCGCCGACGAGATCAACCGCGCGCCCGCGAAGGTGCAGTCGGCGCTGCTCGAGGCGATGGCCGAGCGCCAGGTCAGCATCGGCGGCCACACCCGCGCGCTGCCCCAGCCCTTCGTCGTGCTCGCGACCCAGAACCCGATCGAGTCCGAGGGCGTCTACGCGCTCCCCGAGGCGCAGCGCGACCGCTTCCTCATGCACGTCACCGTGCCGCAGCCGTCGTACGAGGAGGAGACGACCATCGCCGCGCGCATGAGCACCAGCCACGCGCCGCAGGGCCGTCAGGTCCTCACCACCGACCAGCTCCTCGAGCTGCAGAGGATCACCGACGACGTCTTCATGCACGACGCGGTGAAGGACTACGCCGTGCGCCTGGTGATGGCGACGCGCGAGCCGGCCCGTTGGGGCTTCGACGACCTGGTCCGCCACATCGCGATCGGCTCCAGCCCCCGCGGCACCCTGAGCCTGCTCGCCGCCGCGCGCGGCATGGCGGTCCTGCGCGGCCGTCGCTTCATCGTCCCGCAGGACGTGTTCGACGTGGCGCCGGAGGTCCTGCGCCACCGCGTCACGCTCACCTACGACGCGCTGGCCGAGGGCATCGCGCCGGATGCCGTGATCCGCGAGGTCCTCTCGCGCGTCCCGGCCCCGCGCATCGCGGCGTCGGCCGAGGCGCCGGTCCGCGTCGACGCGGTGCCGCCGTCGGCCGGCTACCCGACGCAGGTCCTCCCCGGCTCGAGCCCGGTCCCCGGTCTCGACGGCACCCAGGCCGCCGGATGACCGGTCGTCGGTCGGGCGCCGCGCGCCCGTACCGCTCCGTGCCCGCCACCGACGTGGCGGCGCGGTCGGACGTGCTGCGGCGGCTCGAGCTCGAGCTGCTGCGTCGTCTCGACGGCCGCGCCAGCGGCGACCACCTCACCAGCTCGCTCGGTCCCGGCAGCGAGCGCGCGGGCGCCCGCTCCTACGAACCGGGCGACGACGCGCGCCTCATCGACTGGAACCTCACGGCGCGCGCGGGCGAGACCTACGTGCGCCGGACCGAGGCCGACCGCGAGGTCGAGACCTGGATCGTCGCCGACCGTTCCGCGAGCCTCGACTTCGGCACGGCCAGCAGCGAGAAGCGCGACGTCGTCCTCGCCGCCACCGCCGCGTTCGGGATGCTGCGCCTCGGCGGCAGCAACCGGATCGGCGTCGTCGTCGCGGGCCTCGACAAGCTCGTGCAGCGGCCGGCCCGGCAGGGGCGTGCTGCGTTCCTCGCCGCGCTGTCGACCGTGCACGGCACCGAGCGCCAGGCCCAGGGTCCGCAGGAGTCCGCCGACCTCGGTGCTGCGCTGCGCTGGGTCACCGGTGCGGTGCGCCGGCGCGCGCAGGTCGTCGTCATCAGCGACTTCCTCGACGCCGGCCGCTGGGAGCGGGACCTGCGCCTGCTCGCCCTGCGCCACGACGTCGTCTGCGTCCACGTCACCGACCCGCGCGAGCTGTCGCTGCCCGACGTCGGCATCCTCGGCGTCGTCGACCCCGAGACCGGCCGCCAGCGCTACGTGCAGACGCGCACGCCGGGCCTGCGTCAGCGCTACGCCGAGGCCGCCGCGCAGCGGTCCGCCACCATCCGCTCGACCATCCACGCCTGCGGCTCGGACTACCTGCACCTGTCGACCGACCGCGACTGGCTCGGCGACACCGTCGCGTTCGTGACCCGTCGCAAGACCCTGCGCACGCCGGCCTCCCGCGGCGCGCTGCCCATGCCCACCGAACCTCCCGTCGCCTCGGCGACCGTCCCCGGAGCGACCCGATGAGCTTCCTGTCCGGCTGGCGCCTGCTCTTCCTGCTGGCGCCGATCACCCTCCTCGCGGCGTACCTGCTCATGCAGCGCCGCCGCCACGCGCAGGTCGTGCGCTTCACCAGCGTCGACCTGCTCGACTCCGTCGCGCCGCAGCGCTCCGGCTGGCAGCGGCACCTGCCCGCCGCCGGCGTGCTGCTCTCGCTGATCGCCATGGTGATCGCGTTCGCGCAGCCGGTGATGGCCGTGCCCGTCCCGCTCGACCGTGCGACGATCCTGCTCACGCTCGACACGTCGGCGTCGATGGCGTCCGACGACGTCGCACCCAACCGCCTCCTCGCGGCGGAGGAGCGGGCGCGGCAGTTCGTCGACGAGCTGCCCGACGGCGTGCAGGTCGGCCTGGTCACCTTCGACACGTCGGCCCGCCTGCTCGTGGCGCCCACGGACGACAAGGCCCAGGTGCTCTCGGCGCTCGACAACCTGTCGGTCGGCCCGGGCACCGCCACCGCCGACGGCATCTCCGCAGCGCTGGCCGCGATCCAGGGCGTCCCCAAGGGCGACTCGGGCAAGCCGACCCCGGCCGCGATCGTGCTCATGAGCGACGGCACACCGACGGTGGCCGCCAACGACGCCGACCCGATGGCTGCGGCCGAGGCGGCGTCCGCCGAGGCCGGCAAGGCCGGCATCCCGGTCGACACCATCGCGTTCGGCACCACCGAGGGCACGGTGCGGGTGCAGGGCCGCGACGTCTCCGTCCCGGTCGACACCGCGGCGATGGAGCAGATCGCGCAGCAGTCGGGCGGGAAGTCGTTCGCTGCCGAGACGTCGGACCAGCTCGGCTCGATCTACGACGCGCTGACGCACGACATCGCCTACGAGACCAAGACGCAGGAGGTCACGGCCCTCTTCGTCGGCATCGCGCTCGCGCTGGCCGTCGCCGCCGCGATCGCCGCGCTCCTCTGGACCCAGCGCATCGTCTGACCCCCGCTCCCGGTCGGCCCCGGAGCCCGCGGAACCTCCAGTCCGCGCGCTCCGGGGCCGATCCCTTCCTGGGGAGGCCGTCGCCTCCGGCTGAGCGGGAGGCTGCGGGACATGCACGAGGGGGCGGGAGCGGCCGCGCCGCGCGCCGCACGGCGCCCGGCGCTCGTCGTCGTCGCCGTCTCGTCGTCGTCGCCGTGCTCGCCGTCCTGGCCTGGCTGCTCGCTCCCGTCGCGGCGTCCGCGACCAGCGAGCGCACCGCGCCGCGCCCGCCGTCGCTGTCGGGCTGGCTCCCCTACTGGGCCACCGCGGAGTCGGTGTCGGCCGTGACGTCGCACCGCGGGCTGTTCACCGAGGCGAGCCCGTTCTGGTACGCCCTGCGCAAGGACGCGACCAGCACCGGCGTCACCGTCCTGGACCAGCGCCTGAGCAGCGGCAGCCGCGCGTCGGTCGTGGCCGCCCTGTACGCCGCAGGCGTCCGGGCGATCCCCACGATCACCGACGGCACGGGGGCGCACTACCTCGCCACGCAGCTCGCCGACCCGCGCCGTCGGGCCGCAGTGGTCCGCGCACTGGTGGCCGTGGTCGTCCGCGACGGCGCGGACGGCATCGATCTCGACCTCGAGGGCTTCGCCTTCCACGACGGCCGACCCAGCTGGCCCACCACCCGCCCGCTCTGGGTGGCGTTCGTCAAGGAGCTCAGCGCGGCACTCGGCGCGCGGCACCGCGTGGTGACGGCGACCATCCCCGCCTCGTCGTCGGGGAGCGACGGCT
>JBGAJT010000137.1:0-8802 GCA_044224785.1 Candidatus Nanopelagicales bacterium
ACCCCGATAAGTCGAGCAACATCCGCTGGGGGTCAGCCGAGCTGGGCGTGCATCTCCCAGACGAGCACCTCGGCGGGGTCGCCGACGGCGGTCACGCGGCGTCCGTCCGACGCCGTGATGCGCGCGGCGTCGCCGGTCGCGAGCGGGCCGGCAGCCTCGAGGTCCACGGCACCGCGCGCGACGAACAGGTGCACGAACGGCGCGGTCGGCAGCGACACGGTCTCGCCGTCGGCGAGGCGGGCGGCGTGCAGCCCGGCGTACTTGTTCTGGATCCGGATCGCGCGGTGGTCGGCGTGCTCGGGCATCCCCGACGCGACGGTGACCAGGCCGCCCTTCTCGAGCTCGGAGGTGATGTCGAGCTGCTCGTAGCCGGGACGGATGCCCGCCTCGTCGGGCACGACCCACATCTGCAGGAAGTGCACCGGCTCGAGGTGCTCGGGGCCGCCGGTGATGCGCCACGAGTCGTTCTTCTCCGAGTGCAGGATCCCGGTGCCGGCCGACATCCGCTGGGCGAGCCCCGGGTGGATGACGCCGGAGTGCCCCTCGCTGTCCTGGTGGACGAGCTGGCCGTCGAGCACCCAGGTGACGATCTCCATGTCGCGGTGCGGGTGGGTCTCGAACCCGGTGCCGGGCGCGACGACGTCGTCGTTCGAGACCAGCAGCAGCCCGAAGTGGGTATTGGCGGCGTCGTAGTGCGGCCCGAAGGAGAAGCAGTGCGCGCTGTCGAGCCAGCCGGCGTCGGTCTGGAACCGGTCGGCGGCGCGGCGCAGGTCCACGGCAGGGGTCAGGGTCACGGTCGCTCCATCGTCGTCGTGGGAAGTTGACCGTTCAACAAACTACCGTCTTGTGGCATTCCGCCAAACCTGGTCCCCGCGGGGCGCCCTAGGCTGCCCGTCGTGACCACCCGTCAGCGCGCCGCCACGGTACGCCGTGTCGAGCGGGCGACGGGGGCGCTGGCGACCGCCGCGTCGGCCCGGATGGAGGCCGAGCTCCCCTGGTACGCCGCGATGTCGGCCGAGGACCGCTCCTGGGTCAACCTGGTCGCCCAGGCCGGCATCGCCGCCTTCGTCGGGTGGTTCAAGGACCCCGACGGCTCCCGCGCCATCACCGCCGACGTGTTCGGCACCGCGCCGCGCGAGCTGGTCCGCGCCGTGTCCCTGCAGCAGACCGTCGACCTCGTCCGCACGACGATCAAGGTCGTCGAGGAGCGGGTCGACGAGCTGGCGGCGACGCCCGAGGACGTCGTCTGGCTGCGCGAGTCGATGCTGCTGTACTCCCGCGAGATCGCCTTCGCCGCCGCGGAGGTCTACGCCCGCGCGGCCGAGGCCCGCGGCGCGTGGGACGCACGCCTCGAGTCGCTGGTGCTCGACGCCCTGCTGCGCGACGACGTCGACGACGCCGTGGTCTCACGCGGCGCGGCGCTGGGCTGGGGGCAGGTGTCCGGGGTGTGCGTCGTCACCGGCAACGCCCCTGGCGGCGACCCGGAGACGGTGGCCGAGGCGGTCAAGCGCTCGGCCCGCCACCACCGCCTCGACGCGATCACGGGCGTGCAGTCGCAGCGGCTCGTCGTCGTCCTCGGCAACGCCACCGACGCCGAGCGCGCGGCGCGGGCCGTGGTCCCGCACTTCGCGCCGGGCCCGGTGGTCGTGGGTCCGCTCGTCCCGCGGCTGGTCGACGCCCCGCGCAGCTCGCGCGAGTCGCTCGCCGGCTTCCGGGCCGCGGCGGCCTGGCCCGACGCCCCGCGACCGGTCCAGGCCGGCGACCTGCTTCCCGAGCGGGCGCTCGACGGCGACGCCGACGCGATCGGCCACCTCGTCGACGACGTCTACCTGCGCCTGGTCGCCGAGGACCTGACCCTCGTCGACACGCTCGCGGCCTACCTCGAGCGCACCGGGTCGCTCGAGGGCGCGGCGCGCGAACTGTTCGTGCACCCGAACACCGTGCGCTACCGCCTCCGGCGCGTCGCCGACATCACCGGGCTCACCGCGACCCAGCCGCGCGACGCCTGGTCGCTGCGCCTCGCGCTCACCCTGGGCCGGCTCGCCGAGGACTCCCCCGCGCTGTAGGCGGCGCTGGGGGGACCCTCCAGGCACCTTCGTTGTAGGAATCCTCCAAAGAACGAGGGCTGGCTTTGGACGGGTCGTGAGCGCGGTCAGGTCACGGTTTCGACACGCTGGACCCGTGCTCGTCGTCGTCGCGCCCGGTCAGGGCTCCCAGACCCCCGGTTTCCTCACCCCGTGGCTGGAGGTGCCCAACTTCCGCGACCGCCTCGAGTGGTTGTCGCTGGTGTCGGGCATCGACCTGGTCCGCCACGGCACGGAGAGCGACGCCGACACCATCCGCGACACGGCGGTGGCCCAGCCGCTGATCGTGAGCGCGGGCCTGGTGTCGCTGCTGAGCCTCTTCCCGCACCCCTCCGAGGCCTACGCCAAGGTCGGCGCGGGCTCGGGCCACAGCGTCGGCGAGATCACCGCCGCCGTCGGCGCCGGCGTCATCACCGCGGAGCAGGCGATGGTGCTCGTGCGCGAGCGCGGCCGCGCGATGGCCGAGGCCTCCGCGATCACCCCCACCGGCATGACCGCGGTGCTCGGCGGCGACCGCGACGACGTCGTGGCCAAGGCCGAGGCGCACGGCCTCACCGCCGCCAACGAGAACGGCGCCGGCCAGATCGTCGTGGCCGGCACCCTCGAGCAGCTCGCGGCGTTCGCCGCCGACCCGCCGGAGAAGGCGCGCCTGCGCCCCCTGCAGGTGGCCGGCGCGTTCCACACCAGCCACATGGGCCCGGCCGTCGCGCACATGGCGTCGATCGCCCGCAACATCTACGTGCACAGCGCGCGCCTCTCGGTGATCTCCAACGCCGACGGCACGGTCGTGCACAGCGGCCGCGAGGTCCTCACCCGCCTGGTCACGCAGGTCAGCTCGCCGGTCCGCTGGGACCTCTGCATGGCGACCATGGCCGACCTCGGCGTCACCGGCCTGCTCGAGCTGCCGCCGGCCGGCACGCTCGTCGGCCTGGCCAAGCGCGCGCTGCCCGGCGTCGAGACCGTCTCGCTGCAGACCCCCGACGACCTGCCCGCCGCCCTCGACCTCATCGAGCGCCACGGCACCGCGAGCCCCACCTCGCAGGCCCCCACCTGGCGCCTGCTCGTCTCGCCGGCCAAGGGCACGTTCAAGCGCGCCATCTCCAGCGAGGCCGGCGACCTGCTCGCCCGCGACGTCGTCGTCGGCTCGGTCGTGAACCTGCGCGACGAGCAGCCCGTCGTCACCGGCCACGCCGGCACGGTGGTCGAGTGGCTCGTCGAGGACGGCGACCCGGTCAGCCCCGGTCAGCCGCTCGTGCGCCTGCACCCCGAGGCGGTCGACGCGTGACCAAGCCGCTGCGCCTGCCCGAGCCCCGCCCCGGCAGCAGGATCCTCTCGGTCGGCACCTACCGGCCCACCCGCGTCGTCACCAACGACGAGATCGCGCCGCGCATCGACTCGTCCGACGAGTGGATCCGCGAGCGCACCGGCATCGTCGAGCGCCGCTTCGCCTCCCCCGAGGAGTCGGTGGCCGACATGGCCCTCGCCGCCGCGGGCAAGGCGCTGGCGAACGCCGGGGTGTCCGCCGACCAGATCGGCATGGTCCTGCTCGCCAGCGTCACGCACCCCTACCAGACGCCGGCCGCCTCGACCGAGGTCGCCGACCGGCTCGGCGCGCACAACGCGGGCGCCATCGACGTCGGCGCCGCGTGCGCCGGCTTCTGCTACTCGCTGGCCCTCGCCGACACCATCGTGCGCACCGGGACCTCCGAGCACGTGCTCGTGATCGGTGTCGAGAAGCTCACCGACTTCGTCTCGCTCGACGACCGCGGCGCGTCGTTCATCTTCGCCGACGGCGCTGGCGCCGTCGTCGTCGGACCGTCGGACCACCCGGGCATCGGACCGGTCGTCTGGGGCGCCGACGGCGCGCAGAAGGACGCCATCACGATGACCCAGTCGTGGGTCGAGTACCGCGACGAGCCGGGCGACGTCTACCCCGTCCTCACCATGCAGGGGCAGGCCGTGTTCCGCTGGGCCGTCGGCGAGATCTCCAAGGTCTGCCAGCAGGCGCTCGACGCCGCGGGCATCACCACCGACGACCTCGTCGCCTTCGTCCCGCACCAGGCGAACATGCGCATCACCGACGCGATGGTCCGGGCGCTCAAGCTGCCCGAGCACGTCGTCGTCGCGCGCGACATCGCCACCACCGGCAACACCTCCGCGGCCTCGGTCCCGCTGGCCCTCGAGCGCGTGCTCGAGCCCGGCGAGCTGCCCAGCGGCGGGCTCGCCCTGCTCGTCGGCTTCGGCGCGGGCCTCGCCTACGCCGCGCAGGTCGTCGAGCTGCCCTGAAGTTCCCGCGCCGTACCGGCACCGGGTGCACGACCGCACGACCCCCGTCCGAGAAGACCCCAGAACCGCTAGGAGAAGACGTGTCCCAGGAGATCCTCGAGGGCCTCGCCTCGATCGTGAACGAGGTCGCCGGTACCCCCGTCGCCGACATCACCCCCGACAAGGCCTTCATCGACGACCTCGACATCGACTCGCTGTCGATGGTCGAGGTCGTGATGGCGTGCGAGGACAAGTTCGGCGTCAGCATCCCCGACGGCGAGGTCAAGAACCTCAAGACCGTCGGCGACGCCGTGGCCTACATCGAGAAGAACAAGGCCTGACCCACGTGGAGGGCGGCGCCCCCCACCGGGGCGCCGCCACCGCCATCACCACAGCACCGGACACCAGAACGAGGGAGCAGCACCCCATGACCCAGCCGCGCATCGTCGTCACCGGCCTCGGCGCGAGCACGCCCGTCGGCGGCGACGTCGCCAGCACGTGGGACGGCCTGCTCACCGGGCGGTCGGGCATCCGCACCCTCGAGGGCGAGCAGTACGCCGACCTGCCGGTGCGCATCGCCGGCCAGGCGGCCGTCGACCCCGCCGAGGTGCTCCCCCGCCCCGAGGCGCGCAAGCTCGACCGCAGCCAGCAGTTCGCCCTCGTCGCCGGCCGCGAGGCCTGGGCCGACGCGGGCAGCCCCGACGTCGACCCGCTGCGCATCGGCGTCGCGCTCGCCAGCGGCATCGGCGGCATCGTCTCCCTGCTCGAGCAGAACGAGGTCCTCAAGGAGCGCGGCTGGAGCCGCGTCTCCCCCATGTCGGTGCCGATGCTCATGCCCAACGGCGCTGCCGCCTGGGTCGGTCTCGACATCGGTGCCAAGGCCGGCATCCACGCCCCCGTCAGCGCCTGCGCCTCGGGTGCCGAGGCGGTCTGGGTCGGCCTGGAGATGATCCGCAGCGGCCGCGCCGACGTCGTCCTCGTCGGCGGCACCGAGGCGTGCACGCACCCGATCACGATCGCCGCGTTCGCCGCGATGCGCGCCCTCTCCACCCGCAACGACGAGCCCTCGCGCGCCAGCCGCCCCTACGACAAGGGCCGCGACGGCTTCGTCATGGGCGAGGGCGCCGGCTGCCTCGTGCTCGAGACTCTCGAGCACGCGCAGGCCCGCGGCGCGAAGATCTACGCCGAGCTCTCCGGCGTCGGCATCACCTCCGACGGCCACCACATCGCCCAGCCCGACCCCACCGGCTCCGGCGCGGCCCGCGCGATGCGACGTCGCCGAGGCCGGTGCGATCCGCAGCGTGCTGGGCGACGCGGCCGACAGCGTCGCGGTCAGCGGCACCAAGTCGATGACCGGCCACCTGCTCGGCGGCGCCGGCGCGGTCGAGTCCGTCGCTGCGGTGCTCGCCGTCCACCACCGGCTCGCGCCGGTCACCGCCAACCTCGAGGACCTCGACGACGAGGTGCAGCTCGACGTGGTCACGCGCGAGCCCCGCGCGCTGCGCGACGGCGACATCGCCGTCCTCAACAACTCGTTCGGCTTCGGCGGCCACAACGTCGCCCTCGTGTTCCGGAGCATCTGATGACAGCCGTCGCCAAGGACAGCGAGATCGAGATCGTCGACCTCGACCCGCGCCACCCGCTCGTGCGCATGCCCGCGTTCCTCGACGACGGCACGATGGAGCTCATCTCCGACGTCGACGACTGCGGCGTCATCGCCGCGACCGGCACCGCCCTCGGCACGCCGGTCGTCGTGTTCTGCACCGACCCCACGGTGCAGGGCGGCGCGATGGGCATCCAGGGCTGCAAGGTCATCGTGAAGGCGTACGAGCGCGCGGCCGCCGACGGCATCCCGATCGTCGGCCTGTGGCACTCCGGGGGCGCGCGCCTGCGCGAGGGCGTCGAGAGCCTGCAGGCCGTCGGCCTGGTCTTCGCGATCATGACCCGCGTCTCGGGCCGGATCCCGCAGATCTCCGTGGTGCTCGGCCCGGCCGCGGGCGGTGCGGCCTACGGCCCGGCGCTGACCGACGTCGTCGTGCTCGGCCCCGAGGGCCGCGTGTTCGTCACCGGTCCCGACGTCGTCCGCTCGGTCACCGGCGAGGACGTCGACATGCTGCGCCTCGGCGGCCCCGAGCCGCACGGCCGCCGCAGCGGCGTGGTCCACGTCGTGTCGGCCAGCGAGCGCGAGGCGCTCGACCGCGGCGCGCAGCTCGCGTCGCTGCTCGGCTCGCACGGCGATCTCGACGTCGCCGCCGTCGAGGACCGCGACCTCGGCTCGCTCTTCCCGGAGAACCTCAAGCGCGCCTACGACGTCCACCCGGTCGTCGACGCCGTGCTCGACGAGGGCACCGCGCTCGAGCTGCACCCGCGCTGGGCGCCCAACATCGTCACCACGCTCGGCCGCTTCGGCGGACGCTCGGTCGGCGTCATCGCGAACAACCCGCTGCGCCTCGGCGGCTGCCTCGACGCGACGAGCGCCGAGAAGGCGGCCCGCTTCGTGCGCATGTGCGACGCGTTCGGCCTGCCGCTCATCGTCGTCGTCGACGTCCCGGGCTACCTCCCCGGCGTCGGGCAGGAGTGGGACGGCGTCGTGCGCCGCGGCGCGAAGCTGCTGCACGCGTTCGCCGAGGCCGAGGTCCCCCGTGTGACGGTCGTGACCCGCAAGGCCTACGGCGGCGCCTACATCGCCATGAACGCCCGTGCCCTCGGCGCGACCAAGGTGTTCGCGTGGCCCGACGCGCAGGTGGCGGTCATGGGCGCCGTGGCCGCGGTCCGCGTCCTGCACCGCCGCAAGCTCGCCGACATCCCCGAGGACGCCCGCGCCGCCGTCGAGCAGGAGCTCGCCGAGGAGCACGAGCGCATCGCCGGCGGCGTCGACCGCGCCGTGTCCATCGGCGTCGTCGACGAGGTCGTCGAGCCGGCGCGCACCCGCTCGGCCATCGCCACCGCGATCGCCGACGCCCTCGCCGCCGACCCCGACATCCGCGGCCACCACGGCAACATCCCGCTGTAGCTCCCCCGGACGCTCGACGCCCCCCCCGCACAGACTGCTGGGGGGCCGTCGCTCCCTCAGGGAGGAGGGTCGGGGGCGGTCGTCAGGACACGACCTGGTGGAGCCACCGGACGGCGGAGCCGTCGCCGGCCACGCGGAAGACCTCGAGCTCCTCGTCCCAGGGGGCACCGAGCAGCAGGCCGAGCTCGTGCTCGAGCGAGGCGCCGTGCAGCACCGCGCGGGCCATCGCGCCGCGCAGCCGCTCCTCGGGCACCTGGATGTCGCCGTGGACGCCGATCACCGCGCGGTAGACGCCGAGGCCGGGGGTGACGGAGAACCGCTCGCCCTCGGTGCGCGGGGTGGCCTCCTCGGTCACCTCGAAGCGCAACCGCGACCAGCCGTGCAGCGCGGAGACGATGCGCGACGCCGTGCCCACCGGTCCGTCCCAGCACAGGTCGGCGCGGACCGTGCCCGGGAGCACCGGCTGCGCCGACCAGTCGGCGTGCACCGGCCGGCCGAGCACGTCGCCGAGGGCCCACTCCACGTGCGCGGCGAGCGCACGCGGGCAGGAATGCACGAAGACGACGCCGCGGGTCTGGGCCCGGGTGCCGTGTGGCCCCACTGGCGGAGTGGGGCCGAGCTGATCGCCCATGTCCTCTCCTCTCGAGGGTCGCCTTCCCCAGCGGCCTCCGGATCGGATGTGCGATCACGACCACGATAGCCCCGCACGTCCCGTGCGCACCAGCAGCAGCAACGGCGTGTCACGTTCCGTATCGGTCCGCTTACAGGACGTGAGAGGCGCTCAGACCCACCCGTTCGGAGCAATTCGGGCACCGGACGGCGGGTCGGGCCTGCGCCGGGCCGATAGACCTCCCGTGGCCACTGGGGGACAGCGGGCATCCGACCCCTGGGGCCGGCGGAGGGCGAGGGAGGGATGGTCGTCATGGCCGACTCCGAGATCTTCATGACCGAGATGTACGACGAGGGCGTCGTCACCGAGGTGATCCGACCTGCGGCGATCGTGCCGGAGGAGTCCGCGCGGGCGGTGCTGGTCGAGCTCGCCCTGCGCGACGTGCAGTACGGCGGCCTCTGGCTCTCCGACCCCTCCCGCTGGGCGCTCTACGACGCCCCCTGGGACGCTCCCGGCCAGCCCGGCAGCGCCGACCTCGTCGGCAGCATCCAGGTCGCCTACGGCACCCCGACCAAGTACGAGATCACGATCTACCGGGCCACGATCACCCGCCGGGGCACCGAGCTGGGCTGGACGGTCACGAAGCTGTGCGACCAGGCCCTCGGCTTCGGCGGCCTCGACCTCGCGACCTGCCCGCGGGCCACGCTGGCCGCTCCCCCGAAGCCGTTCCACTTCTGATCGCGAGACGACCGGGGCCGCCCGACCGTCAGGACCCCCTCCTCCGGGCGGGACGCGGCGGGCCCCGGGAACCCTGCGCCGGGCGCTGCTCC